>DASRND010000032.1 GCA_035647615.1 Bacteroidales bacterium
TAATAAACAGTGAACTTTATATGGGAAAGGTTTACCCTTGACCATTCTTTTCGATAGGTTATAAAAAAAGCCACCGCTCATTGCGCCCCAGCTAAAACGATAGCAGTATTCATTAATATATTTCTGCAAACTATCAACCCGATGATGTAATTCACAAAGCCAGTCTATGGATTTCATTCGGTTCGTAAAATACTTGTTGTTTCCACATTTCAGACAACTAAATCCCACATCCCATTTGAGTTCTAATAAATAGGATAGAGATGCCCCATCGTTCGGGAGCTTTGACTGGAGGTCAAAAATTGGCAGGTTTTGGAACCGTTTTTCCATTTGTCCCAAAAGTATTGTATTTTTTTGTATTGCCGATATGACTTTCTTAAAAATCTATTTATCTAATTATTTACATAATAGCTGTAATGATTCACGATCAAGTGAATACTCTCTATTATTTTGTTTAAAAAGTTTTTAAGAAAAATCAGGAGTTAGTTACACTGAATCAAAGTTGACCCGGTTTGCCAGGTAAACTTCCTAAAGGCTCAGCTGGAGATTTCTCCTATAAAATTATAGAGGGAGTGTGGCACAAAATGAGATAGGTCGCATCAAAATAGCCCCATCCCCGTCCCTTCCCCGACGCGGGGAAGGGAGCTCACTTTCGTGGTTTGTACCTGAATCCAAAACGAAGCGCTCCGCTTGGCGAACTCATATAAAGCCCGGTAGAAGAGCTCTCCTCTATAGCTTGGAGAGGGGTCAGGGGTGAGGCGAGTAAAGCAGCTTTTTATTTTTAAAAATACTGTGAATTTATTTTTTCACCAGCTTTTGGATGTCTATTCCATTTTCAGTTTTAATAAAAACAAAATACAATCCTGCTGATAAATGGCTGATATCGATAGCTTGGTCATTGCAGCCGATGGGCATCTCCATCATCACAACTCCGCTTTGGTTGATGATGCGTATGCTTCCCGCTTTTGCATTGGTAATCACCAATTGCTCAGCTGCAGGGTTTGGCCAAATCTTTATGACGGCAGTCCCTTCGGCAGGCAGGTCTGTAAGCGTTTCATCATCTCCGGGTTGCAGATAAAAGGTATGCTCAGTATTTTGATTCACTTCAACAGTTATCTGAACAGCTTCAGAAGTTTGGTAACCGTCTGCCGAACAGGTCAGAGTGTAAGTTCCTGCCGGCAGTAGCATCGAATAGTGCGAACCAAAAGGAGTGGTAGTGGCTACAGCGCCGTTGTCGCTATTTGTAGCAGTAACATGCGCATCGGTTATGGAAATGTTGGTGATGGCATCGCGCACAAAGCCCTGAATTTTTCCGGTTTCACCACCAATGGTTACCTGAACGGGCGCCGAGTGAACCGACTCGCCCATATTGTAAACCGCTGTGACGGTGTAAATATGTGTTCCGGCAGATACATTTACATCCACAAAAGCAAGCGCGGGTATCAGGGATGTATTAATCTTTTGACCATCGCGATAAGCATTGTAGCCTTGCAGTTCAACCCTTGCCGGAGCTTCCCACGCCAGGGCTACATCAGTATTAACAACTGTGGCCGATAGATTTTGAGGCGGATTAAGTCCGGTCACCGGCTCATCGGTTATCTGCACATTGTCGATGGCCCACCAGTAATCATATTCGCCCACGTAATTCCATTTAACCCAAACGGTGGATATATGAGCAGCAGCAGTCGAAATATTTAACGTAACTGTTATTGCGGGATCAGGATAGCCACTATTGGATGATATCTCATAAACACTCGTCCAGTTTACTCCGTCGCTGCTTACCGAAACTGTTCCTTCCGAACTTTGGTACTGGCGGAATGACTGATCAAATTTTAAAACCACATAATCGGCATCGCTGCAATTGATGGGAGGTGTAATCAGGTCAGCATCCTGTCCGGAACTGCTGCCATAGAAATCGCTGTCGATAATGGCAAAGTTGTCGTCGAACCCTGCGCCGGTAAATGTGCGGTAGCCAGGATTGTCGAAAAGCCATGTTTCTCCGGCAGTGGCATTATCAATATTTTGCCATCCAGCGGGGAGTTCCTGGCCGTCGAAATTTTCGGTGAAAGGCAATTCAACAGCAGGGATAATATTCAGACCGTAAGCATAAACGCTGTAGCCGCGTGTTCCGGCAAAAATCACATCGGTAGTATTTCCATAAGCCAAATCCCATATCGCCATGTATTCGATGCCTGTATTAAAAGGCTGCCAGGTTTGTCCTTCGTCGGCGCTGTGAAATACGCCGTTGCCGGCCCCTGCATAAACGTCGGTGCCCGTGGTGCCCAGCACGCTCCAGGCCATTCCGCTAAGGTTGGGACATTGCGTATAAACGGCTCCGTCGGCAGATTTATAAATTCCTTTGTCTGTCGATTGGTAAACCATTTGGGCCAACGCTCCCGCCGGACGAACGGATTGATCCGTGAAATAGCTCACGCCCGTAAATCCTGTAGCTGCTGTATAATTGGCGCCTAAATCATCCGAATAATAAGTTTCGGTGCCCAATTGTTCGTAGCTGATCAGCACGCGTAATCCACCACTGCCATTTTCACACATATTAAAGCGCGGATAAAAGGCAAAAGGCAATCCTGCCGAAGCATTCCAGGTGTTGCCGCCATCGGTGGTATATTCCACTGGCCCGGTAGAGCCGCCCACCCACATGATGTCGGCGTTGTCGGGATGAATCATCACTCCGGTGTAATAGGTGGTGGTTTGGTGCAGCACCTGCCAGTTTTCGCCATAATCATCGCTATAGAACACACCATTGTTGGTGGCCACGAGCATGCGACCATTTTGCCAGTTGTAATCATTAGTAGGTGCAAACCCATAAGCCCACCAGCCCTGCAGGCCTGTGGATTTGTTTTGCCAGGTCAGACCCATATCTGTCGAGCGCCAGATGCCGCTGCCCTCGGAGCCTGCCCAAAGTTCGTTGCGATCAGCAAAGTAGGCAATGCAATGAACATACACATTGTTGAGTCCTTCCACGCTCATCACATATTGTTGCCCCTCGCCGCGGATAACGGAGCCCCAGCTTCCAAAAAGCGGTCCGGCCGCAGAGACGCCAACTGCCTGCCAGGTTTTCTCCGGAAAAGTGCTGGCCGCCGCTGTCCACGTATCGCCGTTGTTGGTACTTTCGTAAATATCACCACCATACACCACGGTTCTGAAAACGTTGTTGTATTTCACAATGCCGCGGGCGAAATTGCTGGTTGACAAGGCCTGTGTCCAATTAGCGCCACCGTCGATAGATTTAAAAATTCCGAATTGAGCGCCCAGCAGCAGAAAATCAGCATTGGCGGGATCTACATATACGCCATAACATTCGCCGGAAGCTGCCGGGTTTATGGCTGTCCAGGTGGCGCCATCCACGGAAGTGTAAAGCCCCGAGCCTGTTGTGCCCGACACTGCCAAAAACATTTTTGATGGGTTTGCCGCCGAAACAGCAAAGTCTTTCATAAAACCTACCGCCAGGTTGCTGTTGTTCCATGTCGTGCCACCGTCAGGCGAATAACGCACGCCCTGGTTGGAGGCTATGCCGGCAACCATAAGCTGTGGGTTGGCCGTCTGCAAGCCGATGCCGATGATGGTCGTGGATGGATACGCGATCAGGTTCCAGGCAGCCCCGCCGTCCGTCGATTCGTAGATACCATTTTTGCCGCCGGCATAGAATTTTCCCGCCTGCGTGGGGTGGGCGGTCACGCCGTACATAATCTTGTTGTTGATGTTGGAAGAATTCCAGGTGGCGCCGCCATCCTGCGAATACCACATTCCGCCATTTCCGCCGGTGGAGCTTCCGCAAGCCACCGTTACGTGCATGCCATTGGTGGCATCGGTAGCAAAGCCACGGATGTTTCCACCCCACGGGCCATGCGCACTCCATTCACCGCGCAGTTCTTCGGGCACCATTGCAAACGATTCCATAGTTTGCGGTTGCAGGTCGCGGGCAATGATTGCCTCGGTGGGGATGATGTCGCCGTTGAGGTCGATAGCCAATGGTTCTTGTGCCTGCGTAGCCACGCAAAACAGCAAACCAAATAAAAACGTCAGGTAAATGTTTTTCATAATTCTAAAATTTGATAGGTTAAGATTATTTTATAAAAACAAAATCAAAAGAAAGATGATTGTTTCTGTGGTTGAAAGGAGACAGTAAAACTATAAAAGTTTTTGTGATGTCTCAAAATATTAATTTGGGCGGCTGACGGGCTTTCCGCTATAGCTGGCTGCGCCATCTGCCGCTGCAATCCCTGCCGCGCTCATCGGCTACTTTAAGACGCTCGAAAGTCCTGCGGACGTTTCGAGGTCTCGTCCGCACGCTTACGATTCTCATTCAATGCCTCGTGGCGGTTACGTTGTATCTGGATGAGTTCGGACGAGGCTGTGGTGGCTGTGGTGGCTGAGCTTGTCGAAGCCAGCTTGTTTTTACAGGCTTTGCCTGTTTCAATTCTGGAAAAGAAGCAGGCAGAGCCTTCAAAAATAGACACAGCTTAGGTTGAGGTGGTTGAGCGTCGGCTGGTGAGCGGTGTCTAGTGAGCGTAGCCGAACCAAGTCGAAGCCAGCCTAAGCCAAACCCCGGCTTTGGATTATGGCGTTGATGTTTCATTCTACCATACTGTCGCTCCTACGGAAATAGTTCACTGTTTGAGACAAGTGAGGTTTCTTGATCAATTTTAATCTTTAAAGAATGCCTGCTGAAGATTGAAGACTAAAGACTGAGGATTACCTGCTGAGAAGCGTGATGCTAACAACCTCCGGGTGGTTGCCAATGCGTACGCGAGGCCCCCAAGTACCGGCGCCGGTAGAGACATAAAAATGGGTGTTCATAATTTTCATATAACCGCGGCTCAGCCTGAACACGCGGCGGGTGATGGCTTGCAGCGGCCACATCTGGCCATGGTGGGTATGACCGGAAATCTGAAGGCAGGTGCCGTTGTCGGCAGCTTCCTGCAATGCGATGGGCTGATGATCCATCACGATAATCGGAAGTTGTGGGTTTATCCCCGAAAGGATTTCTTTTAACCTTTTTCTTTTGGTGCCGATGAAATTGCTGCTGCTGGCATCTTCGCGACCGGCCAAAGCAAAAGCGCTGTCGATTTCCACAGCTTCATCACGCAAAAAACGGATGCCGTGTCTGGTTAGATATTCTACAGCTTTGTCGGCGCCACCGATGTATTCGTGATTCCCGGTAACGGCAAAGACGCCGTATTTGGATTTTAGCTGTTCGAAGATCACGCCCAGGTCTTTGTCGATTACCGGCTGCAGCTCTTCATCCACCAAGTCGCCGGGGAAAAGTACAAGATCAGGATTTTCGGCATTGATAGCATCTACCAGTCGCTGCAGGGTGTGTCTGCCGATAATGTGTCCCAGATGAATATCGGAAGCAAAGACCAGCTGCAACTTTCGCAGTCCGGGGATAGGTTTGTAAAGATCGAGGCTGAGCCGCTGCATCTTCGGGCGAAGTGCATTTTGATAACCATAAATGATCATTATTATCACCACCAGAATAACTATTGAAAAAGTAACGGCATTTATTATTGCCAAATGAGCATCCAGATAATTGGCCGCGGGTTCAATCCATTGCGCCAGCAAATAAACAAAATCAATAGCCAGCAGCAGCAGCGTAAAGTAAAGCATGGCGGCAAACCACATCCCGCCTGCCAACGACAGCGCATCCGAAAGCTTCACGGGTAGCCATTTGCCGACAATGCGCACAAGGGGATACATCATCACCGCCAGCACAAAAACGATGATATAAATAGTTACAGCGGTTGCTGACCCAAAAGAGCGCATCGCCACCAGGCCATTTTGAAAAATGTAATAGCTGATGCCCAGATAAATTACAAAAAAGACGGTGAGGAAGACCGCGAGTTGTTTCCAGTTCATAGGTTTGCCAAGATTTTTGGCGAGAACAACAGCTACGCTTTAAAATTGTTCGTCATATTTCGTCCAGAGCAGGTCGCCAAGTTTCCAGGCCTGATTTACCACGCGTGTTCCCCACTCATTTGTGTATTCGGTGAGCAGTTGGCGGGTTTTTTCGGGGTTGTTGGCGTTGTAAGCGTCGAGGGCTTTTTGTTCGATATTTTTCTGGTTGTCCAAAAGTTCTTGCTGCCAGGGATTCCATACTGCGTCCACGTCGTGGCGCATGTCGCCCCAGCGCTGTGATGCCAGCGTGCCCAGTCGGTTAAAAGCCCACCAGGCCGATTCCATGGTATAGCCGTTGGGACGTCCGGGGGTTTTGTATGGCGAAGGCAAATCCGTAACCGAACCATAAACGGGGATGTAAATGGAGGTAACCACGTTGTCCATGGCAAGCCATGCCACTCCGCCAATCTCGTCGGGCAGCCAGTCGCGGCACTGGATAATGGTGGCGTACATGGTGTACCAGCGCGCAATGGGGCGTTCTCCACGCCAGCCCCAGCCGCCGTTTATTTTAAAAAGCTTGTTCATATCGTAGGGCATCTGTGGATTGGCCAGCGGCGAGATGATCATCCGACCGGAGTCGTCGGCAACGGTGAGGTCTTTCACAAAATTAAAAGGGGTGTCTTCGTAATAATCTTTGAAAACCGTTATCAGGTCGCTCATTTCAACAGGGCGGTCAGGTTTTACTGAAAAAGGATAGTTCTCCTGGTAAGGATCAAGTTTTAAAGAGGGTGCCAGCAAATCGAAAACGCGCCATTCGCGGCGGCGTGAAGCCAGCGAAGTGCGACTTTCGGGCGCATAGGCATAGCAAAAACGGAAAGGCTCTTCGTCTTTTTTCCACCAGCCGCTGTCGATGGCCATGGTGTAAATATTGGCCGAAGCCATAAAATAATCTTTGTTTTCAAGATCAATTTCCTTGATGGTGCTGGCGTTGGCATTAACGCCAACATGATCGTCGGGAACGCGCTGCGCTACCCAGATAGCGCCGCGGTTTCCTTTGCCGGGACCCACAATCTCCAGATGCCACACTTCCGTTTTGTCGGCAATGGTGAGACATTCTCCATAATCGTTCCAGCCATATTCGGCCAGCAGTTCACCGCTCATGGTGATGGCCTGGCGTGCAGTGGTGCAGCGTTCGAGCATGAGCTGGCAAAGGCGCTGGCAGTCGATAAGCCCGTTGTCGCTTTGCAGCACATCGTGTCCGCCGAAAGTGGATTCGCCGACAGCCAACTGATGGTCGTTCAGGCAAGGATACGCTGTGTTGATGTAGCCATGGGTGGAGACGATTTGCGGAATCTCACCGACTTTGATGTTGGAATAAGTGGGCATGGCCAGCGTGTCGCAGGGTTCGCGCTTGTACATATTTTGTGTGGCGCCTTTGGGATGGGTGCGTGGTGGCATAATGTCGATCCACGAACGAGTGCGGTGGCTGTCGTCGGTGTGCGAAGTAATCACAGAGCCGTCGGCAGTGGCAACGCGTCCGCAGGTGATGGAGGTGCAGCCATCGGGAAAGCCGCCTTCCCAATCAGGTTTATCCTGAGCTGAAGTGAACAATGGCGTGGCAAAAAGCAACGTAGAGATAATCAGAAATCTAAAAGTTTTCATAGTACAATTAGTTGTGTTTACAGATGGGCAGCAAATGTAAGTGAATTTTGGAAAAGGATCTGGTTTGATATCACCAGCCAACAAGGTTTTATTTCTATAATTGCACGGCCAATTTTTTAGCTAAAGCTTTTCATCATTGATTATTTTAAAAGTTATGAATCGAAGGAATATCTTTTTTGTATTCGTTTTATTTGCCCTCGCTGCCTGCACGCGCTCCGGCGATGCTCCTGAAACTACCGAAGCACTGTTGGATTTGAAATTTAGCGAAAGCGAAACGGTGACTTATTACGAGGCCATCGAATATTATACGCGGCTGGCCGATCGTTACGCGGAAGCGGAATTATTAAGCTACGGCGTGACGGATGCCGGCAAGCCGCTGCATCTTTTTGTGATGTCGGTTGGCGGGGTTTTCGATCCTGCCAAAGTGCACGAAAGCGGTCGTGCAGTGGTGCTTATCAACAACGGCATTCATCCCGGCGAGCCTGAGGGTATCGATGCGAGCCTGTGGTTTGCCGATGATGTGCTGCGCAACGCCAACGGGATGCGCAGTCTGCTCGACAGTGTGGTGGTGTGTATCGTTCCGGTGTATAATGTGGGCGGCAGCCTCAACCGAAGTGCTTACCACCGCACCGGCCAGACTTCGCCGCATGCGGGTGGGCATCGCGGCAACGCCAAAAATCTCGATCTCAACCGCGACTTTGTGAAGATGGATACCAAAAATGCCAAGGCCTTTGCGGAGATTTTTCATACGTGGAATCCCGACGTCTTCCTTGATACGCACACCACCAATGGCTCCGATCATCAATATGTGATTACGCTCATCGAGTTTCAGCCCGACGCTTTGCCTGCGGCATTGGGAGCGTTTTACCGCGACACTTTTATCCCGCATCTTTACGAGGCCATGGAGCAAACCGATTACCCGCTGATTCCTTACGTCAGCTACCTTACGGAGTCGCCGAAGGGTGGCATTGCGCTCGATTTGCAGCAGCCACATTTTTCGACGGGTTATGTCGGGCTTTTTAATACGCTGGGCTTTATGACCGAGAACCATATTTACAAAGATTTTGATGACAGGGTGCGTTCGGTGTATGATTTCCTGGGAGTGTTAACAGGTTTTACCGCCAGCCACAGCAGCACCATCCGGGAGTTGCGTGCTGAAGCCGCCGAAACGATTACCAACCAAAAAGAATTCACGGTGCAATGGTCGCTCGACACTTCACAGCGGCAGATGATTCGCTTTCGTGGCTACGAGGACGAAACCGGTATAAGTCCGGTTACCGGATTGCCGCGGCGGGGCTACAACCGTCAGAAGCCTTACGACACACTCATCCCATTTTACGATCATTATGTGTCGGCACTTACCGTGGAAGCACCCGAATTTTACATCGTGCCGTCGGCCTGGGAGGAAGTTACCGAACGTCTTGCTCTTAACCGGGTGAAGATGTGCCGACTGGCCAAAGATACTGCGCTGGTGGCCGAATATTATAAAATTATAAATGTAGCGTCGTGGCCGCAGCAATACAACTGGCACCGCTATCATAGTAAGGTGCAGCTCGAGAAAGTGCGCGATACGCTGATGTTTTATGCCGGCGACTATGTGATAAAGATGAACCAGCCAGCCAACAAATACATTGTGGAGATGCTGGAGCCGGAAGCGGAAGATTCGTTTTTTAGATGGAATTTCTTTGATCCCTGCCTCGAAAGCCGCGAATACTTCTCGTCGTATGGCTTTGAAGAAAACGCCATGAAATACCTCGACACAAATCCTGATTTTAAAAAGCAATTTGAAGAAGCCGTAAAAAACGATCCTGCGCTGGCCGCCAGCCATCGTGCGCAGATGGGTTACATTTATGAAAATACCGAGTGGGCCGACAACCGCGTAAACCGCTATCCGGTGGTACGACTCAACGAAGCTATTCAATTGCCGCTGGTTGCGGAATAACGATTCGTCAATTATCCGCGAATTTCCTCCGATTATAGCAAATTACCGCTAATTATTTTTCGCGTGAATTAGTTTAATTCGAGTGAATTCGTGGATGGTTTTCTTGTCCGCGAATTACCACCAATTATGCGAATTGTCGCTAATTACTTTTCGCGTGAATTAGTTTAATTCGAGTGAATTAGCGGAGGATTTATAACCACAACGAAAAAGTTTAATTGTGTGGAATCATTTTATTTTTCCATTTGATTTGGCCAATTCAAAAGAACTTTTTATTTTTGTGGGTGAATATTGATTAACTCATTTTATCTTGACATTTTATGGCTTCAGATTTTACACCACGTCAAATAGAGATAATCCACGCAGCACTCGCGCTTATTGCCGAAAGCGGCATCCAGGGAATGACCATTAAAAACCTGGCCCGCAGGATAGGCTTCTCCGAATCTGCTGTGTATCGCCATTATGAAAACAAAGTTGGCATCCTGCTAGCGATACTCGAATATTTTGACCAAAATTTCGAGCAGCTTTTTGCTTCTGTTCTCCAATCCGATACATCAGTTCCTGAAAAACTCGAAGCGCTTTTTATGAATCTTTTCGGGATATTTCAAGCTACCCCTTCGTTGGTTTCAGTGATTTTTTCGGAAGAGTTTTTTCGCAATGAAGACATCCTTTACAAAAAAGTTTCCGGTGTGATGAACCAAAATTTGCGACAGCTTACCAATTTTCTGGCGCAGGGTCAGGCCAATGGCGAAATCAGGCAGGATGTGCAGGCCAAACTACTGGCTACTATTATTCTGGGTTCTGTGCGCCTGCAGGTGAAGCAATGGCAAATTATGGGATATACCACCGACATCGTTGCGCAGGGGAAAGAACTTATCAATACTTTGAAAATATTACTAAACACTTCATCGGCAAAAACCTAAAAACAGAAATGTGATGATAAAACTGAAAGGAAACAGCTCAAAAGGACTTACCGGCACCACGCTGGGATTTTTCTTCGGATTTGCGGCGGTAGCGCTCTATGGGCCAACCGCCATCATTTTTAAGGAAGCCATGTCGCTGACGCCGGTAGAACTGGGATTGCTTATCGCTGTGCCGACGCTCACCGGCTCGCTGCTGCGCATACCCTTTGGCGCCTGGGTGGACACTACCGGCGGCAAGATTCCCTTTTTGATTTTGATGATGCTTAGCGTTGTAGGTCTTGGTGGCGTTACGTTACTATTGTTTACGTCCTATCCCGACGACATGCAGGGAATGTACGGGCTGGTGTTGTTTTTTGGCATGCTGAGCGGCTGTGGTATCGCTACTTTCTCGGTAGGCATCGGGCAAACTTCCTACTGGTTTCCGAGCAGCAAGCAAGGCATGGCGCTGGGTACCTATGCCGGACTGGGAAATCTGGCGCCCGGCATTTTTTCGCTGGTGCTGCCCATATTCCTAACTTATTACGGCTTTATTTCGGCCTACTTTGCCTGGTTCCTGTTTCTGTTGTTGGGCACCATTTTGTATGGCTTTATCGGCCAGGATGCCTACTATTTTCAATATGTACGTGCCGGTTTATCCCAATCCAAGGCCAAAGGAAAAGCCAGCGAAAAGGGACAGGAGCTTTTCCCTACAGGGGGCGTAAAAGACAGTTTGATCAACTCAGCCAAAGTAAAAAATACCTGGGCGCTGGTGGTTTTATATTTCACCACCTTTGGCGGGTTTATCGCGCTTACAGCGTGGTTTCCCACTTATTGGAACGAGTTTCAGGGTTTTGATCCCGTAAAGGCAGGATTGTTTACAGCTATCTTTTCTATTTTGGCTTCGGCCATTCGTGTGCCGGGCGGAAGCATTGCCGACCGCTTTGGCGGCGAACGCATGGTGCTGCTCTCTATGGGCGTAATACTGGTGGCTGCGGCAATGCTCTCGTTTGCCGAAACGGTGCCAATGAGCATGGTTGCCGTGGTGCTGCTGGCCGCCGGGATGGGTGTGGGCAATGCGGCAGTGTTTAAGCTGGTGCCGGTGTATGTGCCCAAAGCAGTGGGCGGAGCTGCTGGATGGATCGGCGGGCTGGGCGCCTTTGGTGGGTTTGCCTTGCCGCCGCTAATGGGTGCTATCGCTGGCAAATTTGGCCATATTGGCTATGCCCGTGGCTTTATCCCCTTTGTGGCGCTTGCCGTTATCAACCTGGTGATTATTTGGGTAATGATTAGCAATAAAAACAAACAAGAACATCTGACGGAATTATTATAGAAAGCAATTATTTATTAATAAAAACGAAGACTATGAGCCTGATCAACCGACTTATTTATTTTAGTAAAAACAAACAAGAGAGTCGTGATAAGCACATCGTTACCACCGATGAAAATCGCAACTGGGAAAGTTTTTACCGCAACCGCTGGCAATATGATAAAGTGGTTCGTTCCACGCATGGCGTCAACTGCACAGGCTCATGTTCGTGGAAGATTTATGTGAAGAGTGGCCTGGTAACCTGGGAGGTTCAACATACCGATTATCCTGAAACCAGGCCTGATTTGCCCAACCACGAGCCGCGTGGCTGCCCGCGTGGTGCCAGCTATTCGTGGTATCTCTACAGCGCCAATCGCGTAAAGTATCCTGCAATTCGTGCTTCGCTGCTCAAGGCTTATCGCAATGCCAAAGCCAAAACCGGCGATCCCGTCAAGGCGTGGGCAAGCGTGGTGGAAGACAAAGCCATTTCTAAAAAATATAAAGCCGAACGTGGCCTGGGCGGAATGGTGCGCGGCGATTGGGACGAAATGAACGAAATTATCGCTGCTGCCAACGTTTACACCATCAAAACTTACGGCCCTGATCGCGTGGTGGGTTTTACACCCATCCCGGCCATGTCGATGGTTTCGTATGCTTCGGGAACGCGTTACCTGAGCCTGATAGGCGGCACTGTTCTTAGCTTTTACGATTTTTATTGCGACCTGCCACCTTCGTCGCCACAAACCTGGGGAGAGCAAACCGACGTGCCCGAAAGCGCCGATTGGTACAACTCTTCCTTTCTGATGCTGTGGGGCTCCAACGTGCCGCTCACCCGCACGCCCGACGCGCCTTTTTATACACAGGTGCGTTACAAAGGCACCAAGATCATCAATATCTCGCCCGACTTCAACGACGCTGCAAAGTTTGCCGACCTGTGGATGAAACCAAAGCAAGGCACCGATGCCGCGCTGGGAATGTCTATGGGGCATGTGATTTTAAAGGAATTTTATTTAGATAAAAAAACACCCTATTTTGAAGAATATGCCCGCCAATACACCGACTTACCTTTCCTGGTGAAAATAGAAAAGAAAGCCGACCGGTATGTTGCCGGAAGCCTGGTGCGGGCCAGCGATATGGATAGCGAGCTGAGCAAGGTTGAAAATGCGCAGTGGAAGCCGGTTCTCCTCGATACCAAAACCAATGAAATGGTTTTACCCAACGGCACCATCGGATCGAGGTGGGACAAAAGCCAGCGCTGGAATCTGGAGCTGAAAGATGTAGAAACCGGAAGGGAGATAAATCCCGTCCTCACAGTGGCTGACGACAAAGACCAACTGGTGGAGGTTTCGTTCCCCTATTTTGGTGGTAGCACCTATAAGCACGAACATTTTGCAGCAAGCACCCACAGCGACATCATCACGCGCAAAGTGCCTGTTAAAAAATCTGCCGACGGCAAATATTTCTATTGCACCGTCTTTGATTTGATGATAGCTCATTATGGTATTTCGCGTGGCTACGACGACGATCAGGCTGCTACGGATTATCACCAGGATTTGCCCTACACACCAGCCTGGCAGGAAACCATCACTGGGGTTCCGGCAGCGCACATCATTAGCACGGCACGGCAGTTTGCTGAAAATGCTGCCAAAACCAAAGGCAAATCCATGATCATCATTGGCGCCGGCGTCAACCATTGGTTTCACACCGACATGATTTACCGTAGCGCCATCAATATGCTGATGTTTTGCGGCTGCGTGGGCCAGTCGGGTGGCGGATGGGCGCATTATGTGGGGCAGGAAAAGCTGCGGCCACAAACCGGCTGGCTGCCGCTGGCGTTTGGTCTCGACTGGAACCGTCCGCCCAGACACATGAATACCACCTCCTTTTTCTATATGCACACCGATCAGTGGCGTTACGAAAAAGTAGGTCTCACCGAACTGGTTTCTCCTTTGGCCGATCAGGACGAATGGGGCAGGCAGTCGATGATAGATTGTAATGTAAAAGCCGAACGCATGGGCTGGCTGCCCTCGAGTCCGCAGCTTTCTGAGAACCCGCTAACGCTGGCAAAACAAGCCAAAAAAGCGGGCCTCAGCGCGGAAACTTATATTACGCAGCGGCTCAAAAGCGGCGACCTTACCATTGCTTCCGAAGACCCCGACAATCCGAAAAACTTCCCGCGTAATCTGTTTGTGTGGCGTTCCAACCTGATCGGCTCCAGCAGCAAAGGCATGGAATATTTTACCAAACACCTGTTGGGAACACAAAATAGTGTGTTGGGTGAGGATTTGAAAAAAACCGGTGGCGCATTGCCCCGCGAGGTGGTGTGGCACGACGAAGCGCCCGAGGGCAAACTCGATCTGCTCGTTACGCTCGACTTCCGCATGTCGACCACCACGCTGCACTCCGACATCATTCTGCCGGCGGCTACCTGGTACGAGAAAAACGACCTTAGCACCACCGACATGCACCCGTTTATCCATCCCTTTAGCAAAGCAGTGGATCCGGTGTGGGAAGCCCGTTCCGACTGGGAGATTTTTAGAGGCGTTTCCAAACGTTTTTCTGAACTCACCAAAGGTCATCTTGCCAAAGAAAAAGATATTGTGCTTTTGCCATTGCTGCACGACAGCCCGATGGAGCTTTCGGAAACTACCGATGCCATCGACTGGAAAACATCAGGCAAAGAGCTGATACCCGGCAAGAATATGTCGAAGATTGTTGCGATGGAGCGCGATTATCCCGAAACGTATCATCGTTTTACTACCCTCGGCCCACTGATGGTAAAAGCCGGCAACGGTGCCAAAGGCATCAACTGGAATACAGATGATGAAGTGGAGTTTTTGAAAAAACTGAATAAGACTTCTGAGCATCCCGGCGAGACCAACGGTCTGGTGCGCATCGAAAGCGATATAGACGCCGCCGAGGTAATCCTTACTCTGGCGCCCGAAACCAACGGCCATGTGGCGGTGAAGGCCTGGCAGGCGCTCGAAAAAATCACCGGCCGTGAGCACGCACATCTGGCAAGAAGCCGCGAAGACGAGAAGATACGCTTTAAAGATTTGCTTCGTCAGCCGCGTAAAATCATCACGTCGCCCATCTGGAGCGGCGTCGATTCGGAAGAGGTGTCGTACAATGCCGGTTATACCAACGTGCATGAACTTATCCCATGGCGCACCCTAACCGGACGGCAAACTTCCTATCAGGACCATCCGTGGATGATCGCTTTTGGCGAAAACCTGGTGTGCTACAAGCCGCCTCTCAACACCAAATCCATCGATAAAAAGATGCTCAACCTTACCGGGAATGACGAGTATCTGATCATCAATATGATGACACCGCACAACAAATGGACGATACACTCCTCATGGTCGGATAATCTGATAATGCTCACGCTGGGGCGCGGCGGTCCAGTTGTATGGATGAGCGAGATCGACGCCGAAAAAATTCATCTCAAAGACAATGACTGGGTGGAAGTTTTTAACCTTAACGGGGCGTCGGTGGCGCGGCTTATCGTATCGCAGCGCATACCCGAAGGTGCCCTGGTGATGTACCACAACCAGGAGCGCACGGTGAATATGCCCACCAACCAGATAAACGGAAACCGCGGCGGCGTGCATAATTCTGTCGAGCGTCTCAGCCTCAAACCAACGCACATGATCGGTGGCTACGCACAGTTGGCCTGGGGATTCAACTACTACGGTACCATTGGCTCCAACCGCGACGAGTTTGTAATCGTCCGCAAATTAAAAAAGGTAGAATGGAATGACGAACCCATCACGGAAACCACTAATAACAAATAGCTATGAAAATACGTGCACAAATAACGATGATCCTGAATCTCGATAAATGTTTAGGATGCCATACCTGCTCGGTGACCTGCAAAAACGTGTGGACGTCGCGCAAAGGCATGGAGTACGTGTGGTTTAACAATGTAGAAACAAAGCCGGGAATCGGTTATCCCGACCATTGGGAAAACCAGGAACGCTACAAAGGAGGCTGGAAACTTGCCAACAAGAAGCTTAGCCCACGCATGGGCAGGAAAGTCGGCATCATGAAAAATATCTTTGCCAATCCTGATATGCCGCGCATCGACGATTATTATGAGCCTTACACCTTCAACTACAAAATCCTGCACAGCGGCTCCCGTTTTAAAACGCCACCATCGGCGCGCCCTTTTTCGGTGATGACCGGAAAACCGATGGACAAGATACGCAAGTCGGCCAACTGGGACGATAACCTGGGCGGCACTTTCGAAAGACGTGGCGCTGACAAAAACTTCGACAATATCCAGAAGGAAATATATGGTGCTTTCGAGAACAGTTTTATGATGTATGTGCCGCGTCTGTGCGAGCACTGCCTCAACCCGACGTGTGTAGCAGTCTGTCCTTCGGGCGCCATATACAAACGCGAAGAAGACGGCATCGTGCTCATCGATCAGAACCGGTGCCGTGGCTGGCGCCAATGTGTTACGGGTTGTCCGTATAAAAAAGTTTATTTTAACTGGGAAACACACAAGTCAGAAAAATGCACTTTTTGTTATCCAAAAATAGAGGTGGGCGAGCCGACCATCTGCAGTGAGTCGTGCGTGGGCAGGATTCGTTATATCGGCATGTTGCTTTATGATGCTGATAAGATTCTAGAAGCCGCTTCTGTCGAAAATGAGCAGGATCTGTATCAGAAGCACCTGGAGCTTTTCCTCGATCCCAACGATCCGGAAGTAATAGCAGAGGCCAAAAAGCAGGGCATTTCCCATAACGTTTTGGAAGCTGCCCGCCAATCACCGATATATGAGCTGGCCATTCGCTGGAAGCTGGCATTCCCGCTGCATCCCGAATATCGTACGCTGCCGATGGTGTGGTATATTCCGCCTTTGTCGCCCATCATGCAGGCTGTCGAAAGTGGTAAACTCGGCGTCAACGGCATCCTGCCCGACCTGGACGCATTGAGCATTCCTAATCAATACCTGGCCAATATCTTTACTGCCGGCGACGAAGCGCCCATCAAAACTGCCCTGCGGCGTATGCTGGCAATGCGCGCTTATATGCGCAGCAAAACGGTGGACGGAGTGGAAAACGCTGAAGTTCTGAAAGGCACCGGCCTCACACCTGCCGACACCGAAAAGATGTACCAGCTAATGGCCATCGCCAACTTCGACGACCGCTTTGTGATTCCCACCTCGCATCGCGAAGAGGCACAAAACGTTTTTGATATTAAATCATCCTGTGGCTTTTCCACCGATCCGGGCTGTGACGCCGATAAGCTGCGTAATTTATTTGGAGGATTTTGATGATGCTGAAAACTTATAAAACGCTGGCGCTTTTGCTCTCCTATCCACAGGAAGAGTTGCAGCAATTTTTGGCGGAAGCCATAGATATTCTTAATAGCGAAAAGCTGCTCGCTCCTGATGAAGTGGGAAAAGTGGCTGAGTTTGTCGACCGGTTTTCCAACGAAGAGCTTCTGGAATGGCAGGCGCATTATGTGCAGCTTTTCGATTTCGGGCGCAGCACCTCACTGCATCTCTTCGAGCATGTAATGGGCGTCTCGAAAGACCGCGGGCAGGCCATGGTGGACTTGCAGGAGCTTTACAACCAAAACGGCCTGCAGATGACGGTAAATGAGCTGCCCGACTACCTGCCGGTTTTTTTGGAGTTTCTATCCACACAGCCTGCCTCCCGTGCCGCAGAGCTGCTGGCTTCGCCCATCGAAATCATTGCGCGCATTGGGGCTACTTTGGCCGAAAAGAAAAATCCGTATCATCATCTCTTTTCTGCTCTCATCAGTTTATCGTCCGTACAGCCTGATTTAGCGAAAGCGAAAGAAACCGCCAGAAACCAAAAACCCATGAACCCGGACGCCGAATACGACGAACCACCTGTAGATTTTAGCAATTCATGTATCAATTGTAAATAATAATTGCCATGGAACATTACATCAACAATTTCTTATTCACCTACTTTCCACACATCGCCTTTGCGGTGTTCTGGTTTGGACTCATCACCCGCCTCGTGCTGGCCAACAAAGGCATTCAGGCGCAATCGACTCAGCTTTTCAGCGATAAGTACGTGCGGCTTGGCAGCAATCTTTTCCATTACGGAATCATCCTGGTGTTCTTCGGGCATCTCACTTTATTTCTGCCCGAAAGCTGGTATCATCTGGTAATGACCACCGAAACCAAACGCACCCTCGCGCTTATCGCGGGAAGTATTTTTGGCACCATCGCGGTGGCAGGCATGGTTATCCTTCTGGTAAGGCGCTATTCGTCGCCACGGGTGAAGCACAACAGCAATTTCCACGATTACTTCATCCTGTTTCTGTTACTTATCGAAGCCGGGTTGGGTCTGAGCGCTATAGCCGGCACGGCCTATACTTCGGTGGAACAGTATGCGGCGCTGGGTGAGTGGGCGCAAGCCATCATCACCTTCCAGCCCGATGCCGGCGCTATCCTGGCAAGCCACGCCATACAATACAAAATTCATATCGTGGTGGGACTGCTCATTTTTATGATCTTTCCTTATACCAAGCTTATGCACATGCTCGTGCTGCCGCTGGCCTACTTTTTCCGTTCAGGATACCAGCTTGTTCGCCGGCCTTTTGGTACTGCTATCAAGTCATAAATTAGATATTGATGGGTGGTTTAGTTGTCCGCTAATTTTCGCCAATTAAGCGAATTGTCGCTAATTATTTTCGTGTTCATTAGCTTAATTCGTGTGAACTCGTGGAGGGTTTTCGCTCCTTTAGAATGCATCTGCAAATTTACTGGCATTGCATTTGTAATTATTCCTACTTTATAATTTCTTTATTTTTAATAAAAAAAAGCTATGAAAACCTTCCAAACCCTTCTGATTGCCACGCTTCTGTTGGTGCTGACGTCATGTACAAAAGATAATGCAAAACCACAACCTACACCTGCCGTTATCCAGCTTACCGAAAAGGGAGCTGCAGTTATCGGCAAGAGCAACGACTTTGGCATCCAACTGTTTCAAAAAGTGGCCGCGGAAGATCCCGGCAACCTGATGCTTTCTCCGCTTTCGGCTTCGGTGGCGCTGACGATGTTGATGAATGGCGCGGAAGAGGAGACTTACAACCAGATTAACAATATGCTGGGCTACGATGGAATGTCGGCCAGCGAAGTGAACGAGGCTTACCAATCGCTGGTGACGCAACTGCTTGCCGCCGATGGCACAGTGCAACTGGATCTGGCCAACGCTGTGTGGTACCGCAACTCGTTTGTGGCCAAGACTTCATTTTTACAAATCATGCAGGAGGCTTTTGATGCACAGGCAGAAGGTCTTGACTTTGGCTCGCCGTCGGCTTTGGCAACAATAAACGGGTGGGCTTCCGATAATACCCATGGGAAAATCAATCAGGTGCTGTCCGAAATCAGTCCGGATGACGTGATGTTTCTGATTAATGCGCTTTATTTCAAGGGGTCGTGGACACAGAAATTTGATAAAAATAAAACCAACGACGCAGCTTTTCATTATTACGATGGTAGCACTGCAAATATTCCCACCATGCACGGCCAAGTGCCCGGACGCCTTGTTACCGCGACCGGTTACCAGGCTATTGAAATCTTTTATGGCCGCAAAAACTTTTCGATGATTATCATGCTGCCCGATACGGATATTGATGCGCTGACAGAATCGCTTACGCCGGCATTGTGGAACGATCTGACCCAGCAGCTTGGCAGCGGGTACGAGCAGGAGGTGGATTTGTCGCTGCCCAAATTTTCATTTAAATACGAAAAGGGACTCAACGACGAGCTTATGGCTTTGGGCATGACCGATGCTTTTATTTCTGGAGTTGCTAATCTGACGGGTATCGCCGAGGCTCAACTATTTGTGAGTTTTGTAAAGCAGAACACTTTCGTGGAAGTTAACGAGCAGGGTACCGAAGCAGCAGCCGTTACAACCGTTGCTATTGGGCTTACATCTGCAGGCGATGAGCCACCAGAATTTATAGTGGATCGGCCGTTTCTGTTCTTTATCCGCGAACAAACCACCAACACGCTGATGTTTGCCGGCAAAGTGATGGAGCCGTAAGTTTATAGGATGGTAACCTTGTCCGCGAATTATCGCCAATGAAGCGAATTTTCGCTAGTTATTTTTCGTGTGAATTAGCGGAGGTTTTTTATCCTATTTGTCTGAATTCGTTCTAATAGCCTTTGCCTTAAATAAATTTGCCGTTTACTTTCCGGGAAATTGTTTATCACACGTTAGTTGATATATTTGATCTCTGAAACATCCCGAAATATGAAACGATATTTTTTACATCTGTTGATTTTGTGTGCTTTTTGTATTCAAAGCCTCACGCTTATTTCACAAAATCTGGGGCAAAACGAAGCTACAAGCCTCGCCACATCTTTTTTTCAATCCAAATTAAACCAAACCGGGAATACCCGGACACTGACCGGAATCGCCCAATGCGACCTCAAATCTTCGGGAGAAAGGAATCTTTATTACATCATAAATTTTGAAGAGGGTGGATTTGTGATCCTATCCTCCGACAGAAGGTTTTATCCCATTCTGGCTTACGCTTTCGAAGGTAATTTTGAAATGGATAACGTTCCTGAAAATTGCAATACCTGGCTTGCCTCCTGGGAAAGACAGATTTCCTATGCACTCGAAAACGAGCATCTTTTGTTGCCAGATCATTCCAAAGCATGGGAAAATTTAACCACCGAAGGGCAAGCAGCAAAGGGTACCAAAGGAGTTGCGCCGCTGACTACCTGCAAATGGGCACAGTCGGCACCACACAACCAAATGTGCCCTGCCGATCCCGATAGTTACGATGGCCATACGCCTGCCGGCTGCGTGGCAACAGCCATGTCGCAACTCATCTATTATTACCGTTTTCCAATGTCGGGTGCTGGCACGGTGCTTTACACGCCGCCCTACAAATTAGGAATTTATGGTCCTCAGTATGTGAATTTTGCCGAAGCTGTTTACGACTGGCCTGCCATGACCGACCTGTGCCGCGAAACCAACGATGCCATAGCTCAGCTTTGCTATCACACGGGCGTATCTGTAAAAATGGGCTACATGCCCGAATCCTCCGGAGCCAATATCAACAACGTTAGTGCTGCGCTTTCTGCGCATTTCAACTATTTGGCCGATGATTTTATGGAACGGTCAGCGGCTGCAAATACTGAGGAATGGGTTGCTTTGCTCATCGCAAATCTCGATAATAGACAACCTGTTTTGTACCGAAGCTCGATGGGGTGGGGAGGTCATGTTTATCTGTGCGATGGCTACCAGGATTCTACACATTTTCATTTCAACTGGGGTTGGGGAGGTGCCTACAACGGTTATTTCTACATCGACAATCTTACGCCGGGAGGCATCAATATCAATTCGGGGCAGGGCGCTATTTTTAATATCTATCCCGACACCACGCAGTTTGTGTTTCCGGTTTTTAATAGTAACAATGAAATGCTTACCAATAATGTCGGCAGTTTTGAAGATGGGAGTGCTAATTTGAATTACCTGCCTGAAACCCACAATTCGTGGCTGATACAGCCCGACAACAGCGAGATCACCAATATTTTGCTGGAGTTTACTTTTCTTGATACAGAAGCTGATGTTGATCAGATTCATATTTATGATGGTGTGTCGGCAGAGGCTCCGCTATTGGCCGTGGTGAGTGGCAACGATTTTCCGTTTTCATTCTACAGTTCGGGGTCGACGCTATTCGTAACTTTCGATTCGGATCATCAAAACCAAGCGCAGGGCTTTCATGCCAATTATTATGGCTATCGCCTTCCCTTTTGTGAGGCAAGTCCGGTGCTGACCGAGCCTTTCGGCATGGTAGAAGATGGAAGCCGCTACCACCAATACACCGACAACACCAATTGTGAATGGCTGATTGCCCCCGAGCTCTCTCCCGTCGATTCCATCGCTCAGCTTTCACTTCATTTTTATCAGTTTGATCTGGCCAATGGCGACACACTATTTATGTATGACGGGGAAAGCCCTCACGCTCCGCTGTTGGGTAAATTCACCGGAACCACTCGTCCCGACGATCTGATTACATCAGGCAACAAGCTGTTTTTGAATTTTATTACCGACAGTGCCGCTACCGGCCAGGGTTGGCGAGTGGGTTGGGATTACATCCTTCCGGAATATTGCGCCGACACGCTCCATTATTCTGCTACTACGGATACGCTGACCGATGGCAGTGGCGAAAAAAATTACACCGAAAACACGGATTGTTATTTTTTAATTGAAGTTGCCGATGCCACATACATCACCATCACTTTCACTGATTTTGAATTGGAAGTCGATTATGATTATCTCAAAATTTTCGATCCTTCTAATCCGAACCAGCCGCTCGATAAGTTTTCGGGCTTCTCGCTGCCACCCTCCAAAACCTATCCGGGCAATCGGTTGTTGCTGCATTTCCACAGCGATTACCGCGACAATTTCCAGGGGTGGCAGCTTGTTTATCAAGCCACTCCATCGGCAATCCCGGAGTTGGAAAACAGAATTACTGTTTACCCCAATCCGGTTTCAGATTTTCTGACCATCGACTGGCAGGTTCAAAACAGCTCAAATTTTTATTACCAAATTTATCATCCAAATGGAAGTGTGATGCGCTCGGGTGAGGCGGGTTCGATGCCGGCACAGATCGACCTTAGCGCTTTCGCACCGGGTATTTATTATCTCCACATTGTTTTTGATCAAACTGTTGTTACCAAAAAAATATTAAAACTTTAAAAACACACATTATGAAAACAAAATTAACACTCCTCCTCAGCTTTGTTTTAATGGCTGGTTTGTATGGCTTCGCGCAGGGCGACAAAGCCCCGGTAGCCGTAAACGATTACGTGGAAGTTATGACTTTCGACACCATCGAGATTAAAGTTTTGGAAAACGATTTTGCTTACGAAAATCATCCTTTCAAAATCCATTTGGCTTTGGGTGGGAATAATGGCACCTTCGTTAAAACCGACACTTCCATTTTTTATAGTGCTAATCTCGGATTCGAGGGGTTGGATTCATTGATCTACAGCATCAAAGATTTGGAGAATAATCTGATTTCCAATATTGCCAAAGTTTACATTACAGTTAATGGTGGAACTTGGGTTATTGGTGGAGGTTACGATTATTTGGATGTCAATCAGGTAAGATGCAGGATTAACGCCCATGGCAATCAATTTTGGGATGTTAATTATGAAGATTTTATTAATTATGAAGTACCGGCAGGATCAGGGAAAAATAGTATTTTTTGTGAAGCATTATGGATTGGCGGCCTCGATGAGAATGATGTGCTTTGCCTCGCCGCCGAAAGATATCGGCAGAATGGAATTGACTTTTTTCCCGGACCTATCATGGATAGTCTGGCTTATTCCGCTGTTCCTGATTCGGTATGGAACAAGGTATGGAAATTATCGGCGTATGAAATTGCCTTTCATCGCCAGCATTGGCAGGACGAAGGCTACAAAGCCATAAAAAATATTACCCGATGGCCGGGCAACGGAGATGTAAGTCTCGGCCAGGCGGCGCAACTGGCGCCTTACTATGATTGGGATGGCGATGGCATTTATGATCCTATGGCTGGCGATTTTCCGCTTATCAGAGGCGACCAAACGGTATTCACCCTCGTGAACGATGCGCGATATTTACACACCGAAACCGGTGGCAAAAAGTTGGGTATCGAAATACAAACCGCTTATTATGCCTACGACGAGCCGGGCGATTCGGCACTGAAATACACCACCTTTGCTGATCAGTACATCATCAATCGCTCGCAACATACCTATCACGATGTGTATGCCGCCAACTTCGTGGATTTTGATTTGGGAAAAGCCGATGATGATTTCATTTGTAGCGATACCCTCCTCCATTCGGCTATTGTGTATAATGGCACAGCAGAGGATGGAACCGGTGGACCAGGAGAATATGGTGCGCACCCGCCGGCACAATCGTTCACCTGTCTTAGTTACCCAATGGATGCTTTTGTCTATTCTTCAAATTTTGGTGTTCCGCAGCCCATGACCGATCCATACAGCGACACGGAATATTATTCCTATTTACAAGCTTTGTGGAAAGATTCCACGGCATTTACTTATGGCGGCAACGGTTATGGAGGCGATCAAGTTGTAAAATATGTTTTTCCAGGTGACCCTGTGAGTGGCGAGGGATGGACTGAAGCAAGCGCCGGCAACGCACCCGGCGATCGGCGGGGAGTAATAGTTTCGGGTCCGCACGATTTTAATCCCGGCGACACGCTGCATCTGGAATATGCCCTGGTGTTTGCACGCGATTACGAGGGCGACAATCTTTCGAGCCTTGCTCTTTTGAAAGACCGAATTAAGGAGGTTCATGCTTTTTATCAAAATGCGCTTGGCATCGAAAAACCAGCGTCAACAGCCAAGACTGTAAATTTGTACCCCAATCCCTGCACCGACAAACTGTTTATAGACGCTTCACAATTTCCGACTGGCACAACTATCAATTTCGCTGTTTTTGATATTCTTGGCAAACAGTGGATGCAATGCAAGCTCAGTCCGGAATCGGAAAATGTGGTTGATTTTAGCAAAATCAATCCTGGAATTTATTTCATTCGAATAGTGGATGGAAAAAACAGCTACACTAAAAAAGTGATACGGAAATAAAATTAAAACTATAAAAAGCCTAAGCAATGAAAACAAAATTGACACTCCTCTTCGGCCTTATTTTTTTTGTTTTAATAAATGGGTATTCGCAAGGAGACAAATCCCCTATTGCCGTTGATGATTACGTCATAGTATCAATACTCGAAACCATCGAGATTATGATTTTGGAAAATGATTATACCTACGAAAATCATCCTTTTGAAATTCTCCATGTATTTGGTGGCAATTATGGCACCTTCGTTAAAACCGACTCTTCCATTATTTACACTTCGGGTTTTGTAAGCGGGGTCATAGATTCATTGATTTATAAAATCAAAGACCTGGAGAATAATATGGTTTCGGATTTTGCCAAAGTTTACATAACGATTATTACTGAAAGTCATGATTATTTGGATATCAATGAGGTAAGATGCAGGATTCGTTCCTTTGGCCTGCAGTACTGGGATTTGGGTTATGAAAATTATGAAGTCCCGGCAGGATCGGGAAACTCAACTATTTTTTCCGGATCGGTGTGGATTGGCGGCCTCGATGAAAATGATACCCTTTGCCTCGCCGCCGACAAACATCGGTCTATTGGAATTGACTTTTCACCAGGACCTATCATGGATAGTCTGGGCTACGCTTCTGTCCCTGATAAAATATGGGAAAAAGTGTGGAAACTTTCATCGGATGAAATCGCTTACCATCGCCAGCATTGGCAGGATGAGGGCTACCAGGCCATAAGAAACATAACCCGATGGCCGGGCAACGGAGATGTAAGTCTCGGCCAGGCAGCGCAACTGGCACCTTACTATGATTGGGATGGCGATGGCATTTATGATCCTATGGCTGGCGATTTTCCGCTTATCAGAGGCGACCAAACGGTGTTCACCATTGTGAATGATGACCGGGATGTGCACCTCAATACCGGTGGCAAAAAGTTGGGTGTCGAAATACAAACCGCTTATTACGCCTACGACGAGCCGGGCGATTCGGCGCTGAAATACACCACCTTTGCCGATCAATGCATCATCAATCGTTCGCAAACCACCTACCATGATGTGTATGTCGCCAATGACATCAATTTTCTTTTGGGATACCCTCTTGATGATTTCCTTTGCAGCGATACCCTGCTCCATTCGGCTATTGTGTATAATGGTGAAGTGCAGGATGGCGCCGGAGGACCGCATGAATATGGCGCGCACCCGCCGGCACAATCGTTTACCTGTCTTAATTACCCAATGGATGCTTTTGTCTTTTTTTCTTATGATAGTGTTCCCGAGCCAATGACCTATCCACAAGTCGCCTCTGAGTACTATACATATTTACAGGCTTTGTGGAAGGATTCCACTCCTTTTACTTACGGAGGAAATGGCTATGGAGGCGAACAAGTCGTAAAACATCTTTTTCCGGGCGACCCTGTGAGTGGCGAGGGATGGACTGAAGCAAGCGCCGGCAATGCACCCGGCGATCGGCGGGGAGTAATAGTTTCGGGGCCGCACGATTTTAATCCCGGCGACACGCTGCACATGGAGTACGCCCTGGTGTTTGCACGCGATTACGAAGGCGACAACCTTTCAAGTGTCGCACTTTTAAAAACCAGAATTCAGGAAGTCAGAGATTTTTATCAAAATGCGCTTGGCATCGAAAAGCCAGCGTCAACAGCCATGACTTTAAATTTGTATCCCAATCCCTTTACCGACAAACTGTTTATAGACGCTTCACAATTTCCAACTGGCACCGCCATAGATTTTGCTGTTTTTGATATTCTTGGCAAACAGTTGATGCAAGGCAAACTCCATCCGGAAACGGAAAATGTGGTTGATTTCAGCAAAATCAATCCCGGTATTTATTTCATCAGAATTGTGGATGGCAAAAATAGCTACACCAAAAAAGTGGTTCGTGGGGAAAGGTAGTCGCGGCATGAGCAAGGTTTAACAATGATCGTCCCCGCATCCACAGGCTAAAGTTTTGTGGCTTGCTTTTTCGAGTGCTTCCCTTCCTTCTCTGTAGGCAAACCAGGCAATGGCCAACGAGCCTGCCACATCGATATAGCTGATCCCGAACACTTCATACAAGCCGCTTGCTGCCAGCAAAATAATGCTTAGGTAAAAACAGGTTTTGGTACAATTGGCATCCGCAACAATGGCGTCGGAGTTAAGTCGGACACCGATTTTCTTTTTGTATGTCATCAAAAACCACATGGTAGCAATGCTAATGGAAGAAATGATGATGCCGGCCAGCGTGGAGGTAGGCGTATTACCTTGTATCAAATTAACAACCGATCCCAGCACCAGCCCGGCTGTCAAAAGAAAAAAACTGAAACCGGTAACACGCAAGGCAGTTCTTTCAAACCGATCGCGCGATGCCGGATCGGTACCAAATCTTTTCATGCGTATCACCAAGTGCAGTATGCCGATACCCGAGATTACCTCCACAAAACTATCTACGCCAAAACCAAGCAGTGCAAGCGTTTCATCGCCCAGCCCATAGTAAATCGAAACAAGGCCTTCGGCAAGATTGTACACAATGGTAACAATGCTGAGAATCAGTGCGGTATTTGTCAGTTTCCTTTGGTCGTTCATTTATTAAAGTTGCTTTGTACGTCAGCTCATCTGATTGATAAACTTTATAAACACTTGCAAAAAGAAAAAGGCAATTACAAATCACATTGTAACTGCCAGATCCTCTTGTTGCCCGACCAGGGATCGAACCTGGACTCTTCTGATTCAGAGTCAGACGTGTTGCCAATTACACCATCGGGCATGATGTTTTTTTTGACGGCGGCAAAAATAAATCTTTTTAATCATCACCCTAAATAAATCTTTAAAAAAACCCTGCCACCTTTCGACAGCGGGGATTTTAAAACACAAATTAGAAATGCGAACAGGTGTAGAATGTAGTTCTAAGCCAGAACATCTCTACTTTTCGCTTCAGCGTCTTCACTCATTTTGAATGAAAATCCGCTTTTCGCGAAAGCGTTTTTATCTAAAAATAATCTTCTTTGTAATTTCTCTCTCTGCAAAAGTAATTTTCAAAAACGCAATTCCCTGGTAGGTTTCTTTTAAGAATACTTTAAAACCATGGCTTTGTTTATCAATATTAATAGCAATCAATCGTCCGGCGGCATCGAAAAGTTGAAGCTCTGAAACTGATGAGTCCGAGATTTCAGAGCTTTCTATTTCGACAAAAAAACTGCGTGTAGCCGGATTTGGAAATATATGGGTTATAATTGCAGGGCGCAAAGTTGCAGGCTCGCTGATCCCGACGGGTTCAGCAATCGGTAGATAAGTTACCAGGCCTAATGTTGGGTCGTCGGGTTGATGAAAAATATGCGATTCCACGCTGTCGATGTTGGTGGTTCCCCAATGATTGTTTTGGGCCATGATGTCGTTGGGGGTATTGTTATAAAGATCATAAACCTCTCCTTCGTTGCCATTGCCATAAATTACATTTTCGCCGGGATTGTAGTCTGCGCTGTCCAGCTGGCCAATGTTGGGTGCGGGCGTGCCTTGCAGGCTGATGCCCCAAAGGTTGCCTGTGATTGTATTTCCGGTAATGATGGCTTGGTTGGTTTCGTTGCCGTTTATATTAATCCCGCTTCCGCCCAGCATCGGTAGGTTTTGGGTGTTGTTATCCTTAATTTCGTTGCCACGCACCAGCACCCCGAGGTTGTTGCCAAATACGGTGATACCATAGCGATTGTTAAAAATATCGTTGTCTTCGATGCGTGCGGCAACACTCCCGCCAGCAAGCGTAGTAATAGCGATGCCACCAGCCCTAAAGTTGTCAGGGTTGCCTTCGATGGTATTGCCGATGATGCGGATGCTATCGGCGCCGGAGGTTCCCAGGTTAATCTGCGGCGTATTGCCATTGGCGGCCACATTGTATCTTATCTCACAATTGATGATTTGTGGCGAAGCGTTGCCATTGGCTGCCGACATCACCGCCGGGCCATCGTTGTAAGTGAAGTTGCAAAGCGTAATCACCGGAACACTCCCCGAAACATTAATAGTACCTGTGGTGTATTGCTGATCAAACTCGGTAAAATCGCAAAAAGTAAAAGCCACATCCGAGGACAGCAGCCTGATGCCGCCAGCTTTTTTAAAATATGTGTCGTAAAACGATGAGCCGGAACTATTGTCAAAACGAAACCCCCGAAAATGATCATTTTGCGCTTTAAAAAGCACGATGCCACTTAGCGGATTAACGATCATCGTCCCGTTAACGGTGACGAGTACGTTGTCGGCCATATTGATTTCTGCATCGAAGATGATGCTCAGCGTATCCGTTGCCGAAAGCGTTACATCCTGATGAAAGGAGTATTGCCCGTTTGGATCAAACGTCACCGCACCAGACGAATATTCCACCAGGTCGTCGATGGTAAAATGCATGCCGTTGCCGGGCGTGGCGTATTGCGCGTTAATGACCAATGCCGATAATAGCATTGCAAAAAGAAAGAATAGTTTTTTCATAATTTATAAATTTGAATTGTGAATTTTGCAAAGCACAGATGACAAAAATAGGGGAAAAATGCAAGATGCGTTTTGCAAAATCTGATGGAACGTAGAGACGCACGGCCGTGCGTCTGTGCATGCCGAATATGATGCCCAAATGGCAAAATGCAGAAACGCACTGCCGTGCGTCGGCACATGCCGAATATGATGTCCAAATGGACAAAATGCAAAGACGCGATGCATCGCGTCTGTTGCATTGCGAAAAATCGGCGTGCATCATCCCGATTTCTCCAACGGTGATAATTATTAGTTTTGCCGCAATGGATATTTCGTCATCGGACGGCCAAAAAGGAAAACAAAAGCATGAGCGAACAAATAAAACACGAATGCGGGATAGCACTGCTGCGACTGCGTAAGCCTCCGGAGCATTATCTGCGCGAATACGGCACCAGCCTTTATGGCCTCAACAAGATGCACCTGATGATGCAGAAGCAACACAACCGTGGGCAGGATGGCGCCGGACTGGCCAACATAAAACTCGACATGGAGCCTGGCGTGAAATACATCAGCCGTCACCGTTCCGGCTCGGCTACGCCCATCATCGACGTCTTCAGGCATGTGTACGCACCGTTTCAGCAGCTCGAAAAAACGCGTCCTGAACTTTTGCTCGACACGGGCTGGCTCAAGCGAAATCTCGAATTTACCGGAGAGCTCTTTCTGGGACATCTGCGCTACGGAACCTTTGGCGGCCACGGTATCGAAAACCTACATCCCGTGGTGCGCGCAAGCAACTGGATTACCAAAAATCTGGTGCTGGCCGGCAACTTCAATATGACCAACGTGGATGAGCTTTTTGCCACTTTGGTGGAGATTGGGCAATATCCCATCCAAACTACCGACACCATTACCATTCTCGAAAAAATAGGCCATTTTCTGGATGAAGAAAACGAAATCCATTATCAGAAATACAAGAAGCTGGGATTTGTAAAAAAAGAGATTTCCGAAAAAATTGCCGCCGATCTCAACATCCGCGACATACTCGTAAAAGCTGCTAAATCTTGGGATGGTGGTTATGCCATCGCCGGATTGCTGGGGCATGGTGATGCGTTTGTGATGCGCGATCCTGTGGGTATTCGTCCGGTGTTTTATTACATCGACGACGAAGTGGTGGCCGCCGCTTCGGAGCGTCCGGTGTTGCAAACTACTTTCAATCTGCGGGTCGATCAGGTAAAGGAGCTGCAGCCGGGGCATGTGCTCGTCGTCAAAAAAAACGGTACCGCCGAAGTGCTTCCATTTGCGAAGCCACAAGTTGTAAAAGCCTGCTCGTTCGAGCGCATTTATTTTTCGCGCGGAACTGACAGCGACATCTACCGCGAACGAAAGATGCTTGGCAAACTGCTCACCCCTGAGGTACTCAAAGCTATCAATTACGACATCGACAATACGGTGTTTTCGTATATTCCCAACACGGCTACTGTAGCTTTTAAAGGGTTGATTGAGGAAGTTAATAGGTTTTGCAACGGCATAAAAGCAGACCGGATCACTGCGCTGGGTGCGCAGTCCACGCCCGAAAAGATCAGCGAAATACTCAGCATGGCGCCGCGTGTGGAAGACATTGCTGTAAAAGATGTCAAGCTGCGCACCTTTATCGCCAAAGACAGCGGGCGCGACGATCTGGTGGGGCACGTTTACGACGTTACCTACGGCGTGGTGTGTGATGGCATAGATAACCTGGTGGTGATCGACGACTCCATCGTGCGTGGCACTACCTTGCGACAAAGCATCATCCGCATACTCGACAGGCTGGGGCCTAAAAAAATCATCATCGCCTCCTCGGCGCCACAGATTCGCTACCTCGACTGTTACGGTATCGACATGGCCAAGCTTGGCGATTTTATAGCTTTCAAAGCTGCCATCAGCCTGCTGCACGAAACCAACCAAAAAAGCATCATCAACGAAGTTTACAAAAAAGCCAAGGCGCAGGAGCATCTGCCCAAAGAACAGGTGGTAAATTATGTGAAGCAGATATACGAACCCTTTACTGCCCGGCAAATATCGGAGCGCATTGCGCAATTGGTGACTCCGGAACATACCCGCGCCAGTGTGGAGGTGATATACCAATCTATAGAAGACCTGCACGCTGCGTTGCCCAACCACACCGGCGATTGGTACTTTACGGGCAACTATCCCACACCCGGTGGCAACAAAGTGGTAAACCGTGCTTTTATCAATTACGTCGAAAACCGAAATGTGAGGGCTTATTAGATTTGGCGGTAAGGTCACAGCACCACCAAAATGCCGTTTAGAAGGTATCTCATTTTGTAATACCACATCATCTATTTCAGCAGCAGTAGGTTCATACATAAAATCATCGGGAAAACGTTCTTTGTTCCTGCGTACCGCCTGTTTTAGAACCCTCGTTTTAAACAAAATCAAATAATTCTTTTCAACTATTAAAAGAGACGCGGCCTTCGGGGGTGAGGATTGTTAGCAACTGGCCGTCCTGGTATTTGCGAAGAGGAATCTTCATTATTCAAAACTGCTTTTTTTTGATTTTCCCTTCCTTCACTATCCCATTCGCCATCGCAATCATTCCGTCGATGTCCTGCTGCATCATACACCGGAAATGGCCGCGTGGGCATTTCTCAAAACCTATCTTGGAACAGGGGCGGCACGACAGGCCTTTTACTTCAAAAATCGAAAAGTTATCAGGGTGTTGCGGCATGTAAGGATACATCCCAAACTCCGGCACGGTGTTGCCCCACAGCGAAATAATTTTTTTGTTGAATGCTGCCGCCACGTGCATAAGTCCGGTGTCGTTGGTAATTACCAGCGCCGCATGTTCTACCAGCTGTGCCGACTGACTCAGGCTGAATTTTCCGCAGGCATTAAAGATATGTTCGGGATCGGAGGCTGCGATGGTGTCGCCCTGCGCGGTATCTTCCGGGCCGCCAAGCAAAATTACAGGTGCCTTAATTCCGTGACACAAAACGATGGTTTTTTCTATGGGTAGTTGCTTGGTTTTGTGCCGTCCGCCAATTACTACCGCCACATAGCCTTGCCGGTGTGGCGATGGCAACGATTCCATCGGAACGACCACTTCGGGTGGGATGAAATAATCGAGGCCGCGCCCGTCGTTGGTTACCCCGAGATTGGCCACCGCCTGCATGTATCTGTCTACGATATGAACACGTGGCAGCCGGTCGATCTTGAAATTTACCAGCAGCCATTTGCGGACGTTGAGTTTGGAAAACGAAGTGCTTTTTATTCTCAGCTTGTACCTCACAGCCAGCGATCGCCAGTTTTTGTGCAGATCGATAATCTGGTCGTAATTTTCGTTTTTCAGCCCCGGCAGTACTTCTTTCACCGAGTCGTTGATGGTAAAAACCCGGTCGATGTAAGGATTGGCTTCAACCACTTCCTGATACACCCGGCGTGTAAGAAAATGTACCTGGCAGGGGGCGCACTGCTCTTTGAGACATCGCACCACCGGAGTGGTGAGCACGATGTCGCCGATGGAACTCAAACGGATGATCAGATATTTTTTCAAGCGTTTTGTTTTTTGCAAAAATAGTAAACCCTCCCAAGCGAAAACATCTATTTTTGCCCCATGGTGATGATCGATACCCACACACATCTTTATCTCGAGCAATTCGACGACGACCGGACGGCGGTGGTGCAACGCGCACTCGACGCAGGCGTGCAGGCAATGTTGCTGCCCAATATCGACAGCAAAACTATCCAGCCCATGCTGGCGTTGTGCGATGCGTTTCCGCAACATGTTTTTCCGATGATCGGGCTGCATCCTACTGATGTGAAGGAAAACTATGAGCAGGAGCTTGAAATTGTAAAGCAGCAACTTGCCGCGGGTCGGTACATTGCCATCGGCGAGATAGGCATCGATTTGTATTGGGACAAAACCTGGCTTAGTCAACAACAGCTTGCGCTGGAAGTGCAGGTTCAAATGGCAATAGACTACCGATTGCCCATCGTGCTGCATGTCCGCGATTCGTTTGATGAAGTATTTGAAATCATTGGCCCGGCGGCCGGCGAAAATCTTACCGGTGTGTTTCATTGTTTTACGGGCAACCGTGAACAAGCCGAAAAAATTATCGGATGGGGATTTAAGCTTGGCGTTGGCGGCATGGTGACGTACAAAAACTCCGGACTGGCTGAGGTGTTTGCTGACGTCGATCTTCAGCATCTGCTCCTCGAAACCGATGCGCCGTTTCTTGCTCCGGTGCCTCATCGCGGCAAACGCAACGAAAGCGCATATTTGACATTAATAGCTACTAAGCTGGCGGAGATTAAAAATGTTTCCGTCGGGGAAGTAGCGCGGGTCACGAGTCAATCGGCCAGGGAACTTTTTAAAATTAAAACAGAAAAACAAAAGAAATAAACTACAGAGGACGAAGACACAAAGGGAAAAAGAAGAAGAGCAACATATTTATTCTCTGTTCCTTCGTGCTTCTACGGTGAAACAAATCAGAATTTCAAATGGATAAAAAAGACGAAACTTCATTGTTGGTAATCTACACTGGCGGTACCATCGGTATGATAAAAGATCAGGAAACCGGGGTGCTGAAACCGTTCAACTTCGATCATCTCTACGATCATATGCCTTCGCTGCGGCTCATCAACACGCGCATCGACAATTATTCCTTCGATCCGGTGATAGACTCTTCAAACATGAATCCAGGTCATTGGCAAAAGCTGGGGCAGGTGATTTACGACAACTACGAAGGCTATGATGGATTTGTGGTGCTGCACGGCTCCGACACAATGGCCTACACGGCATCAGCGCTCAGCTTTATGCTCGAAAACCTCAACAAGCCTGTGATTCTAACCGGTTCGCAACTGCCACTTGGGATGATACGCACCGACGGACGTGAGAACTTCATTACCGCCGTCGAAATTGCCGCTGCCTACGACGACGACACCCCACTGGTTGCGGAGGTGGCCGTGTATTTCGAGAATCAGCTCATGCGCGGCAACCGCACCACCAAGTACAATGCGGAGAACTTTGAGGCTTTTCGGTCGCCCAACTATCCATCGCTGGCCGAAGCCGGCGTTTACATACGTTATCATAAAAACGATTTGCGAAAGCCTAATTTCAGAAAATTGAAATTCCGATCTGAAATGGATACCAATGTGGGCGTGTTAAAACTCATCCCCGGGCTGTCGCAAAATTTTGTAAGGTCGGTTTTGCAAACCAAAGATTTGAAAGCGCTGGTGCTCGAAACTTATGGGTCGGGCAATGCTCCCACGGATGCCTGGTTTCTGCAGATGTTGGCTGAAGCCATTGCTGGTGGCCTGTTGATACTCAACGTAACGCAATGTCTGGGAGGCTATGTGGAGATGGAGAAATACCAAACCGGAATCGCACTCAAAAATATTGGAGTGATTGGCGGCGCCGACATCACCACCGAGGCAGCCATTACCAAATTGATGTTTTTGTTGGGCAATTATAAAAATACGGATGACATCAAGAATCTGTTGATCAGCAGTTTGTGTGGAGAAATCACCATCAATTAAAAATATTACGACAATATCATTTTTAAAACAGAGTTATTGAAAATCAATCGCGGCAAATTCACGGGTAAGATTAAAAAAGTGATGATTTTTTTGTGGTACCCAATTTTTTTCTACTTTAGCCGCTTGAAAAAGACTGGTGAGTTGCATGCAATTGGACTGGGAGAGGTGGCCGAGCGGCTGAAGGCGCGCGCTTGGAAAGCGCGTGTACGTCAAAAGCGTACCGAGGGTTCGAATCCCTCTCTCTCCGCCACTTTTTTATTGTAAATGTTAAAAGGAAGTATTAATTAAAAAAAGAAAACAAAATTTATTTTCTAATCAACTGAAGTAAACATGAAAAAATTATTCGCTTTTTTAACTATCGTTGCCATGATGTCGTTTGGCTTCGTTGCATCTGTTCAGGCACAGAATCAAACAGGTACACAGGATGAAATGACCCAGACTGGTGACATGCAATCAGACACGGCTTACGCTGAAGATGATGCGGCGCCTGTTACTACTTTGCCAGCTCAAACTGCTGAGGAACAAGACTTCCAACAAGTACTCAAAGAGAAATTTATTGAAGGAGGCTGGGGCTTCATGGGTATCGTATTGCTGACGCTGATTTTTGGTCTGGCGCTCTGCATCGAAAGAATTATCTATTTGAGCCTTTCCACCACCAACACCACAAAGCTGCTCAACAAAGTTGAATCGGCACTTGAAACTGGCGGAATAGAAAAAGCCAAAGAGGTTTGTAAAAATACCCGTGGTCCGGTGGCAAGCATTTTCTTCCAGGGACTCGATCGCTACAACGAAGGTATCGACATTGTCGAAAAATCTATCGTTAGCTATGGCAGCGTATTGATGGGTCGCCTCGAATCAAACCTCTCCTGGATTTCGCTTTTCATTGCTCTGGCACCTATGCTTGGGTTTATGGGTACTGTTGTTGGGATGATTCAGGCTTTTGACGATATTGCTGCTGCCGGTGATATTTCACCAACCATTGTTGCCAGCGGTATCAAAGTGGCGCTGCTTACTACCTTGTTTGGTCTTATCGTTGCCGTTATCCTGCAAATCTTCTACAACTACATCCTTTCTAAAATCGACGGTCTTGTAAACAACATGGAAGACAGCACCATCTCTTTCATCGACATCCTTACCAAACACAAAAACTTAAATAGATAATAGAAAGGCGAAACCATGAAAGATAAAACATCAACAATTCTGAGAATTTTTCTCACGGCGTTGTTAGTAGTTTCTGCCGCCTTGTTTATTATCTTCTTTATCAAAGGCGAAGATTTTACCAACACCATGCTATGGTGGGCATACATTCTGCTCATCTTTACCATTGCCATTACGTTCATTTTTCCGATTATTAATATGATTTCCAATCCAAAGCAAGCAATCACTGTCCTTGTCGGATTGGTTGGATTTGTCGTATTGTTCGGAATTGCTTATTATGTTTTTGCCGATTCCAACGTGGATAGCAAAGTGTATGAGCAGTTCCACATCACTCCGGCTATTTCCAAAATAATTGGTGGAATATTATGGATGACTTACATCCTGGGCGGATTGACAGTATTATCGATTGTTTATGCTGGAATTTCCAGTTTATTAAAATAGAAAGAAAATTGCTTTATGGCAAGACCCGCAGCACAAGAAATCAACGCCGGATCGATGGCTGACATCGCTTTCCTGTTGCTGATATTCTTCCTGGTTACCACCACCATGGATGTGGATACCGGGATCAGCAGAAAGCTACCCCCGCCGCTCGACCCGACCGTTAAACCTCCGGACATCAAACAACGGAACATTTTTACCGTTTTGGTAAACAGCCGCGACAGGTTGGCGGTAGATGGCGAGCCCATCAACATCAGCGATCTGCGTCAGCGTACCAAAATCTTTATGTCGAACCCACAAAACCTCGAAAACCTGCCGGAGATGAATGTTCGCAACATTCCTCCGCTTGGTAATGTGAGGGTTTCTAAAGGTGTGATCTCTCTTAAAAACGACAGAGGGACATCCTACAAAATGTATATCGCTGTACAGAATGAGCTGGCAGCAGCTATTAATGAGCTTCGTAATGAGCTATCCATGGAGAGATTTGGTCGAAAATATGATCAACTCGTTTCTGAAGATCAGGTCAAAGCCATTCAAAAGGCCATTCCTGTAGCTATTTCAGAAGCTGAACCACAAGATGTAGGAGACAAATAATATGGCAAGATTTAAAAGTTCAAAAAAACAAGGTGCTCAGAACATTAACACCGCGTCGCTTCCCGACATCATCTTTATGTTGCTGTTCTTCTTTATGGTAACTACGGTAATGCGCGAGGTAACGCTCATCGTTAAGGTTCTTCCCCCTGAGGCTACCGAAGTAGAAAAGCTCGAACGCAAATCGCTGGTGAGTTACATTTACATTGGTGAACCCAAAAGAGTAGTTTTTGGTACCAAACCACGTATTCAGCTCAACGACGCTTTTGGACGCATCGAGGATATCCCTGCCTTTGTTACCGCTGAACGGCAGAAACGCGATGAAGCTGAACGCCGTTTCATCACTACTTCACTCAAAGTGGATCAAAACATCCGCATGGGTATTGTCACCGATGTAAAGCAGGAATTGCGTAAAGCTGGTGCTTTTAAAATTAACTACTCAACTCGTAAAGTGAGAAGCATTGATTTCGGAAGACTGAATTAAAGCTTCATTTTTCATAATTTTTTGTCTTAATAAAAAAGAGCGTCAACAAGGCGCTCTTTTTTTTATGATCAGAATTGGTGTCGTCATATGAAACCTTTAGCCTGTTCCACTATTAAAAGCCGCATAGAAGCGACATTATGGTAGCGATAGGATAATAAAAAACCCCGGCTATCCGGGGTGGGGAATTTATGTTGAAGCGGTTAAATGCAGAAGATGGTTTTTTAAAAGAAGCCATCAATCTGAATCAGAGCAACTATGTTATGAGCAGGCTGTCCAGTTGCAGCTGTTGCAGGTTTTGCAGCCTTCCTTGTATTCGAGGGTTCCTTCCATTCCGCAGTCGGGGCAGGCTTCTTTCTTCACAATGGTGCCATCGGGAATGTACTTTTTGAGTGAACGCACGATGCCTTTTTTCCAGGAGTTGATGGCGTCGTTGTCGAGCACAAGTTTTTCGACGATATCTACAACGTAAGGCAGGGGCATGCCATGGCGCAGGATGCCCGAGATGAGTTTGGCGTAGTTCCAGTATTCTTTGTTGAACTGGCGCGAAAGGCCTTCCATAGTAATTTTATAGCCATCGCTGTCGAGGAAATGGAAGTCGTAACGCGACTGATTGTTTTCTTTGTTTTTTAACACCCATCCTTTGGCGACCCATTCGGGTACAAAGAATCCTCTGGCTTTGCCCGTAAATATTTCGTAAGGTCGGTTGTCGAGCAGTCCTACTACAGCCACCCAGCGCTCTTCGTCGTTGTTGAACCACATTACATCGGCTTTGAGCTTGCGCGGACGTTGCGGAGCTTGTGTTTCTTTGAAAGTAGTTTCGTCTTTTTTCTTGTTGGAAATCAATACACCGCTGCGCGAGCCATCGCGGTAGATGGTCATACCTTTACAGCCACTTTCCCATGCAGCCATGTAAACATTGCTTACAAGCTCCTCAGTAGCATCAGCAGGCAGATTCACTGTAACGCTGATGGAGTGATCGACCCATTTTTGCACGGCGCCCTGCATTTTCACCTTTTCCAACCAATCGATGTCGTTGGAGGTAGCTTTGTAATAAGGTGATTTTTTTACCAATTTTTCTATTTCCGCTTCGCTGTATGTGCGCACCTGAGCAGGGTCGTAGCCCTTTTGACTTAGCCACACTTCAAACTTGGGATGAAACACCTGATACTCTTCCCACGAGTCGCCGATATCATCCACGAAATTGATCTTTGCATCCACATCATTGGGATTCACTTTGCGACGACGTTTGTAGGTTGGCATAAATACGGGTTCGATGCCGGAAGTAGTTTGTGTGCAGATGCTCACGCTGCCGGTAGGGGCGATGGTGAGCAACGCGATGTTGCGGCGACCATGCTGCTTCATATCCTCGATTATCGATGGATCTTCGTTGCCCAAACGTTGGATAAAAGGGTTATCTTTTTCTTTTTCAAAATCAAAAACTTCAAAAGCGCCACGGTCTTTGGCCAGCGCCACACTCGAACGATAAACTTCGGTAGCCAGCAGTTTGTGAATTTCTGTCGAAAAAGAAGTTGCCTCGGGTGTTCCATAGCGCAGGTTGAGTGCGGCCAGCATGTCTCCTTCGGAGGTGATGCCAATACCGGTGCGACGTCCCTGGAGCGTTTTTTTACGGATATTTTCCCATAGTTTGCGCTCGACGCGTTTTATCTCATCAGCTTCCGGATCGGAATCTATTTTATGGATGATGCCGTCCACTTTTTCTGTTTCCAGATCGATGATGTTGTCCATCATGCGCTGGGCCAGGTGGGCATGCTCCGCAAATAGTTCACGGTTGAAGCTTGCATTTTCGGTAAATGGCTGTTCCACGTAGCTATACAAATTGATGGCAAGCAGCCTACAGCTATCGTACGGGCACAAGGGTATTTCGCCACATGGGTTTGTCGAAACCGTGGTAAAACCCTGGTCTGCATAGCTGTCTGGCACCGACTCGCGGATTATCGTGTCCCAGAAAAGTATTCCCGGCTCAGCTGAGCGCCAGGCGTTGTGGATGATCTTATTCCATAGCTTGCGGGCGTCGATGGTTTTGGTATAGATCGGCTCGGCTGCATCTATCGGAAACTGCTGTGTGTAGGGCTTGTTGTCGCGCACGCACTGCATAAACTTGTCGTCGATCTTCACAGAAACGTTGGCTCCGGTAACTTTTCCGGCTTCGAGTTTAGCATCGATAAAATCTTCGCTGTCGGGATGTTTTATAGAGATGGTAAGCATCAGAGCGCCGCGGCGACCATCCTGCGCAACCTCTCGTGTAGAGTTGCTGTAGCGTTCCATAAAAGGCACAATACCGGTGGAGGTGAGCGCCGAATTTTTTACCGGACTGCCGGCAGGACGTATGTGCGAAAGGTCGTGGCCCACGCCGCCCCGGCGTTTCATCAACTGAACCTGCTCCTGGTCTATTTTCATAATTCCGCCGTACGAATCGCTTCTGGTGCCGTTGCCGATAACAAAGCAATTGCTCAGTGACGACACCTGGAAGTTGTTGCCAATGCCTGCCATGGGGCTGCCTTGCGGTACGATGTATTTAAAATCTTTGAGTCCTGCATAAATGTCTTCTTCCGCTATGGGGTTGGGATAATTCTGCTCGATGCGTGCCAGTTCTCGTGCTATGCGACGATGCATGTCGTCGGGGGTGCGCTCGTAGATGTTGCCATCGCTATCTTTTAGGGCATACTTCGACATCCAGACGGTGGCTGCCAGCTCGTCGCCACCAAAATATGCAATGGAAGCCTGCATTGCTTCTTTGCGGGCAATGGGTCTGAGGTCGGGCTCTGGCGAAAGTCGTGGCAGGGTTGTGATTTGCTGCGGAGGCAAAAACTGCGCTTCACGGTTTTTGGGCTGCTCCCTTTGCGGGATGGACTGCTTTGCGGTGGCTGATTTCTGTGCTATTTTTCGTTGTTCATACTCTCTTTCAAGCTCCTCTATCTGGGCAAAAAGGTCTGGTTCCATAATCATTAATATCTTTAAAATTCTCAGGTTAATCTCTTCAAACACAGCTTTAACAGCCGACACTTCTTCAACTAAAATGGTGCGAAAAAGGATGTGCAAGATACAATCATTTGATCCTATCGGGCACGACGAGTTGTAAACGAATCATTGTTAATAAATCGCAACCTATTGTTTTATAATAAGATAACAAGCCATTGTTGAAAACAAAAGTAAAATTTGTAGCATTTGGCATTTGCAATTTTTGTAAAAGGAAAGTTTCGGGAGAAATGGGAAATCTTAAGGAAAAAGATTGTTTTTATTAAACGTCGCGGGAACTGATTGTTAAGCAATCATCCTGGTGTTTATTTTTTAAAAAACATATTCATAGCAACCAAAAACAGGGCGGCGGCAAAAACCTTTCGCAGTGTATTTTCGGATACCGTGAGCGCGTATTTCGATCCAATGTACCCTCCGATAAGAAACGCAGCGGCAATAATCATGGCGTATTTCAGATTTAGCTCACCAGCCTTCCAATAATTCCATGCCGCCAGCAGACCGATGGGTGGCAGCATTACCGCCAGGCTGGTGCCCTGTGCCATGTATTGCGACATCCCCATGAAGAGCACCAGCGCCGGAATTATTATTATGGCGCCGCCCAGGCCAATAAAACCGCTTAGGATGCCGGCAGCCAGCCCGATGATTATCAATAAAAGTATCGTCGACATATTCATCATTTTATGGGATTTACATTAAAAATCGAGGCTCATGGAGAGGTAAAAAATCGGGTCGCGTTTTATCTTGCCATCTTCGATGCCCCAGGCAAGGTCCCCTTTTAGGAAATAGCCCAGCAGCTTGGTGCGCGCGCCAAAGCCGATGCCGGCGATGAGCGGGTCTTTTTCGTATTGAACTTTGATACGCAGCGGTCCCGAATTGACGTATCGCGTGTAAAGAACGTTGTCGGGGTCGTAAGGATTCCAGCCGTTCCAGGCGGTGCCGATGTCGCCAAAGCCGACCAGCTGGAAGTTCTTGATGAATTCGGACTTGATCGGTTTGTTGAGCAGGTAGCGAAATAGTGGCAAACGCAGTTCGCTATTAAGCACCAAAAAGGTATTGCCGTTGCGGGCATTTTGTTTAAAACCGCGCATGTTGGTGGCAAGCGCCTGATACACCCAGTTTTGGGCAGGATCGATGCGGGAGTCGTCGGCAAAGCGTGGCAGCATCCAACTGTCGGTGCCGCCCATGTAATATAGCAATCGCTCGGTGCCGAAGTTGCTGCTTCCCGCCAGGCGGTTGGCCCAGATCATCTGACGATGTATGCGCAGGTAGTTGCGGAAGTCGAAGCCCACGACGAGAAGGCTTTTGTTGATCTGTTCGAGTTGCTGGTTGTATTCGCCGAAAACCATAAATCGTGTGCCTTCCGGCAAATTTAGCCCCAGCTCTTTGGTGTCGTCGTAAATGAGTTGCAGCTTGGCGCCACCCCAGTTTTTGATTTGGTTGGGATAGCGGAGCGCCAGCTCGTCGGGGCCGCTGAAAATAAGGTTTTCGTTGCGAAACAAAAATGTGCCGCGAACCCGGAGTACTTTGTTGAGCGGGTAGGTGAGGATGAAAAAGCCTTCGTTGATTTTTTGTCTTGTGACGTAGGCTGCAATTACCGACTGCTCGAGCGAGCGACGCTGGAAGACAAATTCCTTGTCGAGGCGTTTTTTCAGATTTGCAAAATTGAAAAAATACTCTTTGTCCACCAGGTCGAGGCCAATGCGCACTCCGCCCAAAATCCGGTAGTTTTCCATCAGGTCGGTAAGACCAATCATAAATGTGGGACTCAGCCCCGGGTTTTGGTAATTGGGCCTGATGCTGAAGCCTGGTAACACATTGTCCAGCGCATTGTTGGTGGCGCCGGGATACGGTTGGTACATCTGGCTGAGGTACGAAAAGTCTATTTGCGTCACCAGCTCATTGATGCTGTATTGGGTGTAATAATTCAGTTGCTTGGGAAGTATAAAGTCATCTTTTGGTTTCTCTTTTGTCGCAGCCTGCCCGCCATCGCCTGAAGTTTTTTTGTCAGGACTGAGGTTTATGGTCCCTTGCTGACTAAGCTGGTAATTTTCGATATCGATCTTTTCATCAGTAGGTTTCGTTACTTCTGCCGAATCGCGTAAGTAAGTATCGTTGCGCAGAACATTTCTAAAGCTCTTGCGCGGCACGGGAGTGCGCGATGGCGGCGGCCTGACGGCGGTGTCGTTGGGCGCCGGTGCAATGGGAGCAATCTGATAGGTTTCCCGAATCTGCTGTTGCTGCTGCTCCAGCCTGTAGGGAGTTGTTGTTAGCTCAACAGATTCCAGCATCGAAGGCAGCACCATTGGCTCCAGATAAAGCTGATCATAAAGATTTTCGTTCATGATCATCGTTACGGTTCCGGCGCGCGGCGAAATGTGATGTTCGGAGATGTTGCGATTGTAATTGGTAATTGGGAACGAGGAGGTAAAATAGCGATAATGCACGGTAGTGTCAACAAAAGCAACAGCACTGTCGAGGCGTCCGACATACTGATTATTGACACCATTTTCGTTACTTAAAAATGCAAAATACCCATCGCCGTAAGGCATGGCCTGACGTTCGTCGGCATGCGGTGTATTGGTAACGCGTCGCAAAACAGGATTGCGGGTCGGATAATCGAAAATAAAAAGGTCGTATTGGTTATCAAAATCTTTGGGCAGCGTATTTTGTCCGTATTGAAGAGTGTCAGTGGGGCGGTTGGAGCTGAAGATGATGCGATCGCCATGGATGAAAGTCGGATCGAGATCATCGTAAATGTCGTAGGTCAGACGCTCATAGGTGGAGGAGGAGATCGTAAAAAGAAACAAATCATTTTGTCCTTTCTGAACTGCCGAAAAAAGTAGCGAACGGCCATCTGGCGAATAGGTGAGGTGGGTAATTTTCTCGAAGCCATAGATGTTGCGACTGGTCCAATCGCGTTCGTCTACATCATAAAGATAAAGCCATATCAAACCCTTTTTTTCGAGCACCATGGCCAGCACCGCCCCCGAAGGATGCCACGCGAGCAACGGATAAGATACGTCAACCTTTTCGTCGAGTTTAAAACCATCCACATAAAGCTTCTTGATTTTTCCGGTTTCGAGATTGTGCAACCAAACCTTGTACTTCCCACTTTCGTTGGTAACCAGTGTCGCCAGCGCTCCATCGGGGCTTACCTGCAACTGCGAATAGTTGCGATTGATATCGTTGCGTTTCAGGACGCGTTTGCCTTTTATTCGGTTCCCGATGTCAGGAATATCGGTGTTGGCTGCCACTGCCTCATTTTGTTGACTGTAATATTGCAGCCACTCGTCATAAACGGTTTCAAGATTAATACCCAGAACATACTGAAAGCCGGTTTCGATGCTACGGCTGATGCGCGTCATGTTGATGATGCTAAGGACTTGTTGATGGCCATAGCGCTGCGACACAAAATGCCAGAAGCTGTGGCCGGCGTCCTGCACCAGCGTTTGGTCCATCACCAGGCGGTTAAACTTTTTGTACCTGCCCGAGCTTATCACGTTGCGGATGCGGTTGTCGATGTCGGTATTCCAATCTTCGGCCAGGTAGGCAATCAATCCACGGGTGTACCATTCGGGGAAGTTCTGCAAAAAGGAGTTCATCATCTGGCTGCCGATGTTGCTGCCAAAGATGGCGTTTTGCAAAAGCACATGTACGACGCCCTGGCGTATTTGTAGCTCAAAATCGACCATGCTCCCGTCGAAATAAAGCACCACTTTGTTGCCCAGAATATGCGAAACGCCTCCTGGATTGTATTCGGCACCGGTAGTCAGCCCAATGTTGCTTTGCTTTAGCTCGTTGAGATTATTGAAAATTACAAACTGGATTTTTCCTTCCAGATAGGTGTCGAGCATGTTTTCGTAATGTTTGAGCTGTTGCCCGCCATAGCGAGCGGTATGTTCAGCCAGCTCTTTGCCGTTGAGATAAAAATAGGTATCGAAACGATCGAACTTGTAGTAGGTCCACAGAAAATCTTCGAATTGCACACGGCTGCGGCCAAATTCCATCTGGTAGCCATTGTAAAACTGAGCATGGCTCACCAATGGCAAAAGCAACAGGATAGATAACGCTGTCTTTATCCAAAACAAATAAAACCGACGATGATGTGATAAACGTTGATCCATTCTGTAAACGTTACTTAATCTTCTGCCGTCACAATTTTGAGCACCCGAACAAATCTTCAGCTATTGGTGTTTCCAATCATTTGCAGGCAGCAATAAAGCATAACTTTGTAAATTTCAAATTATTTTATTTCGCTCGGCGGCAAAATTAACGACATTATCAACAATAACTGAAGCATTATGATGCAAATCCATCGTTTCATTTTTAACCCTTTTCAGGAAAATACCTATGTGCTTTACGACGATACAAAAGAGGCGGTAATAGTAGACGCAGGCTGCAGTGATGCCGAAGAGTGCGCGGCGTTGGCCGGTTTTATCAACAAACACCAACTCAAGCCCGTTGTCCATATCCTTACGCACGGGCACATCGACCACGTGATGGGGGTAGGCTTTGTATGGGAAAAATATGGTTTAAAACCGTTGGCGCATAAAGATGTGATGCCTTTTCTGGAAAGTGCTCCCGAGCAGGCACGCATGTTTGGTGTTCAAACCGAAAAGCTGGTGATGCCCGACCATTTTCTTAAAGAGGGCGACCAGGTGAAATTTGGCAATTCGCAGCTGGAAGTGCTGCACACACCCGGGCATGCTGCCGGACATTTGTGTTTCGTAAGTCATATCAATAGTTTTGTTCTTTCGGGCGATGTGCTCTTTCGCGGCAGTATTGGTCGAACCGATTTACCTACCGGCGACTACGACCTGCTGGAGAAAAACATACGCACGAAAATTTATACCCTTCCCGGCGAATACATAGTCTATCCCGGCCACGGTCCCGAAACCAGCATCGGTATCGAAGTGAAGTCGAATCCGTTTGTGATGGGATAAATGGCTGCTCTGAATGAAGAGAAAATAAGCCGGATTACAATCTTATGATTTTCTCAATCAGGCATTTGATGCGCAAAAGCAAAACCCTGCCGACGGAATCCACAATATACTGTAAGGTGGTAAGTTATGTTTTTGTTAAAAAAAAGGATGGATTTGCCTTAGCGGGCATCTGAAGCCACCCGACCGGCGAGTTGCGTAAAACAGTTAATCTTAAAATTTGTACCTTTGCCCGCACTGAAATACTAAAATTTCCACCAAAATGAATAAAACAAAAGTTCTGTACGTGATGCAGGAAATTACTCCCTATCTAAAAGAAAACCCCATCAGTCATATTGGACGACATCTTCCACAGGGCATTCAGGAGCGGGGACGCGAGATAAGGACTTTCATGCCACGCTATGGCAAGATCAACGAGCGGCGAAACCAGCTCCATGAAGTGATAAGGCTTTCGGGTATGAATCTGATTATCGAAGACGCCGACCACCCGCTTATTATCAAAGTAGCTTCCATACAGCAGGCACGCATGCAGGTTTATTTTATCGACAACGAAGACTATTTCCATCGCAAGGCCCTTTACAGAGATAAAAACGGTGTCTTTTTCGAGGACAACGATGAACGCATGATTTTCTATGCCCGCGGCGTACTCGAAACGGTAAAAAAACTTGGCTGGCCGCCAGATATCATTCATTGTCACGGATGGTTTTCCAGCTTGCTGCCACTTTACATCAAAACTGCATTTAAAGATAATCCACTTTTTTCCGATTCAAAAGTTGTCTTTTCCATCTACAACGATGTCTTCGACGAAACTCTGAACAGTGATCTTTTGAAGAAACTTAAGTACGACAAAATTAAAGATTCGGAACTTAAGAGCTACAAAAAGGCCACTTACGAAGGAATTATAAAAGGTGCTTTAGATTATTCTGATGCTGTGATTGTGGGTAGCGACTCTCTGGAACCTGTGTTTGAATCATACATACAACAGCTCGACAAGCCGATTTTGAACTTTCAAAACGGGGATACGTTTATCGAAGCTTACAACGATTTTTATAATGAACTTTTAAAAGAAGTCAATTGATATTGGTACAAGCAACACAATACCATTTAACCAAAAACCCCTATGTTAAAAATCCCCTTGCAGGCCATGGCCATTTTAATGGTAGTTGCGCTGATATTTTCAGGTTGTGATATCGATCCCGACAAAATAGGTGTCGACTTGCAACCCGAAGCTGACAAGCTCAATATTTTTTATACTGATACCGTCACAGTGCTGGCGCATACCATTCGTGTGGATTCGGTGCGTACCGACAAGACTTTGCGCACCATGCTGGGCAGCTACAACGATCCTGTGTTTGGCACCAGTAGTTCTGCCATGGCGCTGCAGTTGCGCCTGTCGAGTACTGCCGTTGAGTTGGGCACCTCGCCGGTACTCGATTCGATTGTGCTTTCGATGGATTATACGATAGTCCCCATGGGCATCAATAGAATTATGCGCGCCTATGGCGACACCACCACTGAGCAAACGTGGAATGTGTATGAGCTCGACCAGTCGATTTATGCCGATAGCATTTATTACAGCTCTTCACAGGTGGCACTCAAAAGTGGCGAAATAGCTACAAAAACTTTTGCTCCGCATCCCACCGACAGCATTGTTGAAGATGGTGTAAAAAGTCATGCCAGGCTTCGCATAAAAATGGACGACAGCTTTGTGCAGAAGTTTAGAGATGCTGATCCTGCCGACTTCGCGTCGATCGAGGGCTTTCTTCAGTTTTTCAAAGGATTGTACATCCAGCCCGAAGTGGTGACGCAAGGTGGTGCCATTTTATTTTTTAATGTCGGCTCTACAACCTCACGAATGACTTTGTATTATAAAAACGAAGTCGAAGATTCACTGCGTTATTTCTTCCCGGTAACTTCTCTCAGCGGGCGTTTTATGAACTTTACCCACGACTATCAGTTTGCTGCTTCTGAGTTGCAGAGCCAGCTCAACGGTGACACCGTCCCTGGACAGCAGCAACTGTTTGTGCAAGCCATGGGAGGTACTGCCGTGATGTTTGAATTCCCTTACATCCGCAATCTCACCCTTGACGGCAATCTGGCGCTCAATCAGGCAAAGCTGGTATTTACTAACTCTGTCGACGCTTCTCCATTTATGGAACCGACCGAATTTCTGCTTTACAACGTAGGCCGGGATGGTTCCTATCGCTTGCTCGAAGATCAGACAGAAGGTGCCGAGTATTTTGGCGGAAGATACGATCCCAAATCCCATCAGCTCTCTTTCAGAATTACCCAGCAAATGCAGAAAATACTTACGCAGGATACCTTGGCCACGCGTTTTTATCTGGGCGCCAGCTCCGGCAGCATTTTACCAAACCGAGTGGTGCTCAATGGCTTCGATCCTCCGCAAAATGTGGAGAACCAGGAGCGGCTCAAACTGGAACTTATTTTTACCAGGCTCAAATAATTAATAAGAAAACCCTCAACCGATTATGTGTGGAATAGTAGGATACGTTGGAAGAAAAGAGGCTTACCCCATCCTCATCAGCGGGCTCAAACGTTTGGAATATCGAGGCTACGACAGCGCTGGCATTGCCCTTCTCAATGGTAACGTCAATGTGTATAAAACCAAAGGCAAGGTATTGGAGCTCGAAAACTTTGTAAAAGATAAAAACATCAAAGGCCACATTGGCATTGCGCATACCCGTTGGGCTACGCATGGCGAACCCAACTACGAAAATGCACATCCGCACTACTCCGAATCGGAGGAACTTGCCATCATTCATAATGGCATCATCGAAAACTATGATGTTCTCAAAGAAGAACTGCAAAAAGCCGGTTATCATTTCAGGAGCAATACCGACACTGAAGTGTTGATACAGCTTATCGAATACATCTGTAAAGAGGAAAAGGTAGAGTTGGTAACGGCCATACAGTTGGCGCTCACTCAGGTGATAGGTGCTTATGCAATTGTAGTTATTTCCAAAAACCATCCCGAACAGCTCATTGCTGCCCGCAGAGGAAGCCCCCTTGTGGTGGGAATTGGCAAAGATGAATTTTATCTGGCCAGCGACGCTTCACCAATAGTAGAGTTCACCCGTGATGTAGTTTACATAGATGAAGAAGAAATTGCCATCATGAAGCTGGGTGATAAGTTACATATCAAGACCATCAAAAATCAGGAAAAAACACCTTTTGTCCAGCAACTGGAACTCGATTTGAGTACACTCGAAAAAGGTGGATACAAGCATTTTATGCTTAAAGAAATCTTTGAGCAGCCCAAATCCATCCGCGACAGTATCCGTGGACGTGTAAATGTGGGTATGGATACGATTTCGATGGCAGGTATGATCGATTTCCAGGAGCGCTTTCTGCAGGCCGGACGTATCATTTTTCTGGCAGCTGGCACCTCGTGGCACGCATCGCTCGTTGGAGAGTATCTCTTTGAAGAGCTGGCGCGCATACAGGTAGAAGTAGAATATGCTTCCGAGTTTCGCTATCGCAATCCCATAATCAACAAAACTGATGTGGTAATAGCTGTGAGCCAGTCGGGCGAAACCGCCGACACCTTGGCAGCTATTCGTCTGGCCAAGGAAAGTGGTGCGCTTATCTATAGCATTTGCAACGTGGTAGGCTCATCGATAGCGCGCGAAGCACACGCAGGCTCCTACACGCACGCAGGCCCTGAAATCGGCGTGGCTTCTACCAAGGCTTTCACCTCCCAGGTTACAGTATTGGCGCTGATGGCACTCTATCTTGGGCGACGTAAGGGTCTTATTTCTGTCCCCCGTTTTAACGAATTGCTTATCGAGCTAAATAAAATCCCACAAAAAGTAGAAGAAACGCTCAAATTATGCGCCCATGTGGAAGAAGTCTCCAAGATTTTTACCTATGCCCGCAACTTCCTCTATCTGGGACGTGGCTACAACTTCCCGGTGGCACTCGAGGGTGCTCTGAAGCTCAAAGAGATTTCCTACATCCACGCCGAGGGTTATCCTGCTGCCGAGATGAAACACGGCCCCATAGCTCTTATCGACAAAAAGATGCCTGTGGTGGTAATTACTCCTACCTCTTCAATCTACGACAAAGTAGTTTCGAACATACAAGAAATAAAAGCACGCAAAGGAAAAGTGCTTGCCGTGGTTTCCAAAGGCGACACAACCGTTTCAAAGCTTGCCGACTACACTTTTGAAATTCCTGAAACCGAAGAGATTTTCACGCCGTTGCTGGCAGTCATACCGCTGCAGTTGCTCTCTTATTACATTGCCGACATGCGCGATTGTGAGATAGACCAGCCTCGCAACCTTGCCAAATCGGTAACGGTAGAGTAGGGGAAGGCAAGCAGGTAGAAGGAAGAATACAGTTTGCAGTGTTATTTTTACACATTTCAAAAAACCGAATTATACTCTTATCGAGATTCAAGTGATTTTTGATCTTTAGGAAATAATAAAAAAAGGGCTTCCGTTTTGGAAAGCCCTTTTTTTATTTAAATCCTGGTGCAGCTTGCTGCTAGTAAATCAACAGGCGGTTATCTTTAATTTTTGCATCCTCTTTTAACACGTTCATGTAGCTGTTGCCCACACGTGAGGTAAAACGACGCTCGAGCATATCGGCAGTAGCTTTGTAATCTTCGATGGGAGTAGCGTCGGTTATACTGGTTAATTTCACAACAAATACTGCGCTGTTGCCTTTGATGGGTTTGGAAACTTCGCCGGGCTTCATTGAGAGAACGGTGCCTATCAATTCATATTCGCTACCAAAACCGGGTAAGTTGCGTGAAGCAAAAGTTATGGTAGCTGAATCCAATTTTTGATTCATGTTGCTGGCGATTTGATCTATACTTTGTGCGTTCAGATCGTTGATGCGTTTGGCAAGCACATCAGCTTTTTTGCTGTTGGTTACCAATGGGCGAATTTGGTCTTTGATATCCTCCAGCGGAGTATAGCCTTTCTTGCGGATGGTGGTGAGTGTTGTAACGATAAACTGGTTATCGTCTTCAAATACGGTAGAAACGGCGTCAATTTGCCTCTTTTCATCAAATGCCCAGCGTACAAGCTGACGAGCATTTTCAACACCTGCAATGCGGTTGGAGGTCTCGTTGAGGCGCTCGGCGGTGCGTTTATTAAGGCCTTGATTTATAACAGCAGTATCAAATTTTGTCCGGGTGTTGTTTTCGCCGGCAAAGGCATTGGCTTTCATATAGGCCTGCTGGTAAGTCTGATCGCTGGGCATAATGTTGCGGGAAAGTGTAGCAATCTTGACTTTTAATTTCGGATCAGTTTTTTCGGTGAGCTTCAACAGATGATATCCAAGCATGGTTTCCATTTCGGAAACTTCGTTCACCTTCATGTTTTTACCTTTACTGTAGAAGTTGGACATGCCTGCGCTGCCATCAATTAGCCAACCCAGATCGCCTTTGTCTTCGGCTGCCGAGGGATAATCAGAAAATTCTGCGGCAATTTCTTCAAACTTGCCAGGGGTTTTCTGCAATACATTTTTAAGACTGTCGACGAGCGTGCGTGCACGTTCTTCGGAACGGTCGCTGATACCGGCGGCAGCGGGAGCAGTGGAATAGCTTATCAATAGCTGGCTCATTTTGAGTGAGTCGGAACGCTCGGCACGATCGAGTACTTTGGACATATAGTAAACGTCGCTTTCGATGTAAGGGCCAACCACGCTGCCAATCTCTGCTTCCATGAGCTGGGATGCTACGCGTGCGGGCAATTCCGATTCTTTTTTATAGGTGGTGTCGATGCGTGTGTCGCTTGAAGAATTTACGAAAGTAGCATCGTCTTTTATGTTTTTAAATTCGGTGTAGAGTTCGTTGACCTGAGCAGAGATTTCTTTGCGATCTTCTGACGAGGGTTGCACCTGAAACACAACATAATCGATGGTACGACTTGCTTCCTGCTTGTATTGCTCTTTATTTTCGTCGTAATATTTTTTCAAATCCTGGTCGGTAACAGTCACGGCTGTATCAGCTAATGTGTTTAACATGGTGGCTGTGTAAACGATTTCGGCTGTGCTGTTGATGCGCTCGTAGTCGAGTTTGGCAAAAGCTGTTGGCACAAACCAGGCTTTGGTAACCAGGTTTTCATATTTGGTTCTTCTAAGGTCGTCTTTTACCATTGTTTCCAGGCTCAGATAACGCTTGCGCATATCCGGGTCGGCTCTGTCGAGATTCTGAAGAAAGTTGACTACTACTGATGGGTCGAAGTTGCCCGAATTGGGGTCGGTAAAAGATTGCTTGACATATTGATGCGGATCGTCACCAACGATCTGATCGGTCAGTTCATCAGAAGTTACGGATAATCCCAGACCATCGTATTGGCGTGTAAGAAGTATTTCGTTCACCATTTCGTTCCACACAGCCTGCTTTATCTGAAAGATATCTTCCTGCGTGAGGTTTTCGTTCTGACGCTGGCTTTTGGTGGCCTGCATGCGCTCGTCTACGCGCATGTTGAAAGCCTCGATCGAAATTTCTTCGCCGGCTACCTCGCCAACGGCAAGGCGTTGATTTGAGCCTCTGGGCTTCAGGAAATCCCCGAGTACAAAAGCTGCCAGAGCTACCCCGACTATTACGATAAGTAATCCTGAATGTTTTCTAATTTGTCCTATTGCTGCCATTTTGATGCAATTTTTTTTAAAGTGGGTGCAAAAATACAATAGATAATGAGAAAGGAAAGGTTTTTTTGGTTTAATCCATAAATAGTGTTGCAAAACCGCATCATGTAACATAATGATATGGGAAGGATCTGCTGGTAGTGTTATAATCCTGATGTGTACCAAAGCATGAAGCAGCTATTTTCATGCATTGAAGCATCAATCCACAAACTTTCTATTTCGAATTTGATTCCGAAAAACAAATTTTGCGATTGAAATTTTGGTCCGGCTAATGTTTTAATCGCAATTATTTGCCATTCTAATAACTTAGTTGGGAGTCACCTATGGTTTTAATCAGGTAGTTGAGGTTATTTCCCCTAGCTGGTAATAATCAGTTTTACCTTATCGATACGTGTTTTGGTGGCTTCGAGAATGATAAATTTGAAAGGTGCAAAAAGAATTTCATCGTTCAGCGCGGGGATGCTTTGATGGTGGCTGATGATAAACCCTGCAAGGGTTTCGTAGTCTTCGTCTTCGGGCAGGTCGAACAGATATTTTTCGTTGAGATAATCGATTTCGAGCCGTGCTGAAAAAATGTATTCGTTTTCGTTGATCTTTTTTTCGATGAGGTCTTCCACATCAAATTCGTCGTCGATTTCTCCAAAAATCTCCTCTATCACATCTTCCATGGTGATGATGCCCGAAGTTCCGCCAAACTCATCCACAACTACTGCAATACTTTTACTCTGCTGAATAAACATCGAAAGTACCACGTTAGCGGGCATGGTTTCGGGAGCCACGATGATGGGGCGCAGAATGCTTTGGATGCTTTGCGGATTTTTAAACATATCAGCCGAATGCACGTAGCCAATGATTTCGTCGACGGATTGCCGGTAGACAGGAATTTTACTATGTCCCGAAGCGATGAAAGTTTCTCGCAGATGATCGATGGTGTCATTTTTTTCGAGGGCCACTATTTCGGTGCGCGGTATCATACATTCGCGTAATTTGACAGTGCGAAAGTCGATGGCATTCTGAAACATCTGAATCTCCTGCTGCACGTCCTCTTGCCGTGTGTAGTCGGGCGAAAATTCCTTGAGGTAATTGTCGAGGTCGACAACGCTAAAGAGCAGGTTCTCGCGCGAGAATTTTATTTTTATAAAACGTTTGAGTATCCATTCCGAAAAACCAATGTAGATGTAGATGAGCGGATAAAAAAGGTAATAAAAAATAGCAGCCGGAAGTGCAAAAGCACTGAGGATTTTGTTGGGATTGAGTCGGAAAAGCACCTTGGGCGTAAACTCTGCCACCACCAGTACCAGCAGGGTTGCCAGCAGGGTTTGCAAGGTAAGCATCAGCGTTTCGCTCATCATATATCCGGGGATGAGATTGTCAAGGGCAGGCTCGAGAATGTATGCCATGGCAATGCCATAAATCACCAAAGCTACATTGTTGCCCAAAAGCAGCGCTCCGATAAATCGCGAGGGCATCCGGGTAAAATGAGAAATGATGCGGGCGGAAAAACGCCCTTTATTTTTATCTACCTCTATTTTCAGTCGATTGGCGCTAACGAAAGCTATCTCCATTCCCGAAAAGAAAGCGGAAAAAATAAGGGTAATAATAATGATCGACAAATTACTCATCGGTTAAGGATTTATCGGCAAAGATAATTAATGCCTTAAACAACCTGCTATGAGTCATCATCGTCGGAGGATTCCTCTTCGTACATAAATTCGCCACTTACGTTGCGCAGCTTCCAGGAGCGCAGCGATTCGTCGGCATCGAATCCTTTGCCATACAGCACTCCGTCGGGAGTAGTACGTTTTACAAAAACATCCGAATAGATCTTTTTTGTTTGTTGATTCCAAACAACATGCTCAGTATTGAGCGTCTCCTGTGTTTTGTGGTTTTGCATTACCACGTCATCCTTCACCTCCATCATTTTCTTGTTTTCCCAATTGATGCCGTAGTTGGCCGTAAGCTCCGACTGTACGTGCATGGCAGAGTCGTAAAACAGCAAGTGCAGCCCGTCGGGGAATTCCAGATATGGTTCGTCGCCCAGATAATGATTCAGCGACGGCGAAATAAGTCGTATCAAAATGCGTCCAGAATCGCTGTAGGTCATCTCCACATCCCGCGCGGTTTCGTCGGGATGATCCTCAGCCAGGGTGAGCGAGTCGATGGTCTTCATATCGTTTTTACAAGCAAAAAGCATTGTTGCGATCAGTATCACAACAATGCTTTTGCCAGCTATTCGCCAATTATGTTTTCTAGAAGTCACTTTGGGCTTCATATTATTTCATTGCCCTAACGGTAGTCCGTTCGTTAATCCAGCATCCTACGGTGTAATCGTCGCCTTCGGTGAGGTCATAGAAAAAGATGGTTTCCTTTACGGGAAATTGAGCGGAGTAAATATTGATACGATTGTTGGCAATGTCGGCCACCCTCGGGTCAATATTTTTGGCTTGTCTGTATTTATCTACTGCAGCCCAGTAGACCACTTTCTTTGTCAAATCGTTGTCGCCGCAATCGGAAGCGCTGGCAGCATACATATCACCGATCAGCAGATAGGCATTGCCTTCATCTGGACGCAAATCCAAAGCATTGTATGCATAAGCGCGAGCTTTGGGGTAGTTTCTGTTGTGCCTGTAAACACTCGAAAGCAAAATAAAAACATCGGCTTTTGTATTGTCATCATCCACTTTGAGCGCATCTTCGAGATAAGGGATGGCCTGGTCGAATTTTTCTTTTCTAATAAGCATCTTTGCAATAAGGTAGCTTGCGTTGGGCGATGGTTCCAGCTCATTGAGCTTTACGGATGCATTGAAGAATAAATCATTGTCGGTACAGTTTTTTTTGTCGAGCATGCTGGTGATTTTTTTCAACGTCTCGACATCTTCAGGAGTTTCGTCAAATTTTTTCTGATAAATGCCAATCAGATCATCGCAGGTGGCGTAGGGTTCAAAAGAAAGCTCGACGTTTCCTTTTACGTTTTCCCATGCCGATAAGGAGTTGGGGTCGTTTTGACTCTCTTTTATGTTGTAGTCGATGATGTTGCTTAGCTGATCGTAAGTTTCTATTATCACAACCTTCTCAAGTTTTTGGTCGCCAACCATACTCAAAATGGAGCGGAAATAATAAACCAGCACAAACGATTCAGATTTATTACCGCGCAGATCGATGGATTTTTTGAAGATATGATAAGCTTTCTCATACTCTTCGGGAGCAAACTTCATCAGGTCGGAGCCTTTGCGTCCCAGCACGTAGCCTTCGCGTCCAAAATATTTGATGCGCTGGTCGTAAATCATCATCATCGTATCGACGTATTGGAGCTTGGTATCCTCGCTTTTGGCATTTTTCATAAAATGTTCCATCATGGTCAAACCGTCGAGGTAGGCATTTTGAGAAGCCTGTGGGCAGTTGGCATACACCCAGCGCCATGAACCTATAGCGTCGTTTACGGCCGGACTGGTGTAATTGCTGGCTTTCCACTGTTTGTAAAATTCGCGGTACAGCGAGAGGTTACGCAGACACGTCAGGCTGTCGTCGCCATACTTTTCCATATCCTGTGGCACCAGCGGAGGGCTGTTAAAAGTGTTGCCTGCCGTGGCAGTAGCCAGATTCCCCGAAAAAATCAGAGCCATCAATCCTAATAATACTGTTTTAGCTGTAGTTTTCATTTTTGCTTTTTTTAAAACCAAAGTTAAACTTTAATTTTTTTTAATTGTATTTGTTCTTTACAAACCAACGCTCCCAAACTGAAATCCCGACGGTGACTCTGTAAAAGTTATTCTGAATCAGCCCGGAGGCGGTAGTTCCTTTTCTTCCTATTTCAAATCCCAGGTTCATATTTGAATAAGAGCGTGGAATGGGTAGTCCCAAACCAAAACTTATACCAAATTCATTTATCCGGGTGTCGCGCAGGTCGAGATAGGTTTTGTTGTATCTGAAGCCAACGCGGTATTTCACGCGTTTCCAATAGCTTGCCATCATACTTTGCGAGGGCGAAAACTCTCCACCCAATGAAATCTGCATCGTGTTTTGCAGTGAGTCATTGCGTTCGAAAGCTTTGTAGTTGCTCCAATTTTGCCATTGGTAATCGGCGCCTACCATCCATTGGTCGCTGCTGCGCAATGTAAATCCAAACCCATATTTGTCGGGCAACGTGATGGTGCCTTTGTTTTTGAGCCGGCTGACGATGGTGTCGCGGAAAGATTCTATGCCAAGGTTGGTAGGAAAAAATGAGCGAACCAGATAATTTTCGGTGGCTTTCACCTTTTGTTTCGGAGCATACACTCCTCCAAACCCAAGGGTTAGTTTGTCGGTGAGCTTGCGATGGTATTGCAATCCAAACTCATAAATAAGATCGCCTACCTCTATGTAGTCGTCAACGCGTGTATTGAGCAGCCCGACAGAATCGGGAAAGAAGATGGTGCGTGAGAGATCGCCTTTTCCAAAAAGATACGACAGCTTTGCGCCGATAGCCAAATCCTTGACCAATTCTACCGAAGCATTGGCGTAAAACTCGTTGAGGCCGCCGGAACCAGAATATTTGAAGTCGGTGCTCCCTACGTCGCTGATTATTTCGTTGGCTGTAATGTTGTAGCCAATGTTGCTGTAAGGGGTTAGCCCGATGGTGGTTTTGAGCCAGTGTGTAATGGGAAAGCCGAAAAGCAGGTAGCCGAGGGTGGCGTAGTTGGTGCGACCAGTTAGTTCGTCAGTTTTCAGATTGCCGGTGCTGGCAACGATTCCGCCTGAGAAGATAAAAGAAAGCGAGTCGAAAGCATGATTGGCTGCAGGGTTGTAAGGATTGATGTGGCGATTGCTGTTTACAGCCATCGAAATGCCGCCCATCGAAAAATGGTAGGCATCCTTACGGGATGAAAGGTCGCCAAGACCAAAACGTGAGTAGGGTGAATTGACAGAAATTTGCGCAGTGCTGCCGGTCGCCATCAGAACCAACAGAATGGATAGGAAGAAATGCTTTATTACCTTCTTATTGTTTGTTAACATTAAAATCTAAAATTATATTCAACCCTCTTAGCACCAAATTTGGGATTGCAAAGATGTGACTTTTTAATTTCTCAGCAAAAAATTTACTATCACCACCGGTTATCAGAACGTTAAGATTTGTATGGTTCAGCACAAAACGTTGGATTATGCCCTCGATTTCGGCAACGATTCCCAGGGAAACTCCCGCCTGAATCGACTCCTGTGTGGTAGTACCGGTGAGTCCTTCAAAATTTTGATCAGTTATTAACGGCAGCCTTTGGGTAAAAGTATGCAAAGCCTTGTAGCGCATCGTAAGCCCCGGCGTGATGCCACCGCCCTGATAGCAGCCATTCGCATCCACAAAATCCCAGGTAACGCACGTGCCGGCATCAATCACCAGACAAGGCGTCCCCGCGAAGGCGACGCCCGCGTACACCGCCACCGCCAGTCTGTCGAGGCCCAAGGTTTCGGGCGTTTTATAGCGGTTTTGGATGGGAACAGGAGTAAGATGTGTGAACTCGGTAAAGTGAAAGTTTTCGGTGAGATATTGCCGTGCCGCATCAGGCATATCTACAACAACTGCTGCGATGGCGTAAACCGGAGCATGAGCCTGCTTCACCTTTTTCAGTTTGTCGATGGTGAGCCGTTGCATGCTGCTGAAGAAAACTTCCTCATTATTACTAAAAACAGCAATCTTGGTGAGGGTATTCCCAAAATCGATGATCAGCCGGGGAGCGGCAGCGGCATCTGAGGCCGTGGTTTGTCGTTGTAGTTTTTCCATATCAGCGTCCTTTCTGTGCGGCAAAAATAATTTATACTCTGTTTAAATTTGGATGAAAGTAAAAAAAGTCTTTCCAGAATAAAAAACATGATTACATTTGCAGCGCCAAAAAACATGGTGCCATAGCTCAGTCGGTAGAGCAACGGACTGAAAATCCGTGTGTCCCTGGTTCAATTCCAGGTGGCACCACCACCAAAACCCGGACAGTAATGTTCCGGGTTTTTTCATTTTGAGCTGTTTTGGACAGGCTCAGAAGCTAATTTCGACAGGCTCAGACACCTTTATCTTCGACAAGTTCTCAATTGCTTAGTTTGTATTGAGCGTGCATTGCCCTGGCAAAATTGAAAAGAGGCAGCATCACAAAAACTATAGCAAAACGGAAATCAGCCAATAACCCCGTGCCTTCAGGCCGGGGGCAATGCAAAATACAAATGACGCTTTAGCCCAGAAAGGAAGATATTGAAGAAACGAGCTAAAGTCTGAGGATTTCTGTTCAGAATTTTCCGAACCCCGCTCTTAAGTTTTTATCTGCAGAGTTGGTAAATTTTATTTCCATAGTTCATCAAGATCAATTGTGCGGAGATCGCCATCAGGCAGGGGCTGATTTAACTCCCGCCGTCCTCCCCACTATTTTGAATCGAAATAAATTACGTTTTTAACATTTCAACGTTAGTTCGATAAACCATAGCGTTCGTTCAAGATAGCCCAACGTTTATTCATAATATAGGCACATTGACATTTTTTACTGTCAAAATATGATTTGCTAATCTCAAAACACATCTCTACATTTGGCGAATAATTACAGAGCAAAACAAAAGCAATGGGATTTAATAAAAATGACCGAGCGACTTGCATTCCCAAATTCAGGGATGCCCTCCCCAAATTTGGGGATAGCAAAATGGCCGGATTTGGGGTTTTAAGGTACAAAGGTTTGTTGTAACGTTGCAGTGTGAAATTTGGAATATTGGTACGATAAAATAAATTTTTAAAAACTTAATAGTATGGAAAAAAATCATATCATTATCGGACTAGGCGGACGTGGTGGTGATACACTGAAAGCGTTTAAAAAAGTGCTGTACAAAAATTCACTAACCAAAGATGTCGCAGATTCCTACCCGATACAGTATCTCTATGTCGACTCAAGTTCAGAAGACCTCAAAAATGGTTGGGATGATGAATTAGGCGTAAATTACGGTATCGACGACTGGGCAAAAATTAACACAAGGGCAGGAGTAGAGTGGAAAGATATTTTTGAGAATCTTGGGAATTATCCTACTATCCGCCCTTGGTTAGGAGACAAAAGCCATTGGGCTACAATGTCATTAAATACAGAATTGGGGTCTGGACAGCTCCGCAAGCTTGGAAGGGCGTATTTCGCTGCAAGTGTTTTTAATAAGAAAGACAATTCATTTGTAAAAAATCTAGAGGCTGCTTGGGATAAAGTGTGCAAGATTAGTAAATCAGCATCTAAAACTCACTATCATATTCTGGTTGGGCTATCAGGCGGAACTGGCAGTGGAACTATTTTAGATATTATTAGCCTGATATCAAAGCACATCGCTAAAAACAATTTAAAAGAAGACAAAATTATTATTTACGCTTTGTTACCCGAACGAAACGTAAAAAAAGAAAAAGATATTCTGGGATTTTATTACCCCAATGCTTATGCTGCACTCAAGGAAATTAATGCAATAGGATTGCATAGCGAAACAGAAACAAATCCATTGTATTATCAACCTATCGATATTGAAGAATACCAGCACAATAAGGAGGTGCGGATAGAAGCCAATTACACTACTTGTTTTATTTTCAGTAATGAAAACGAAAAAAGCAGGATTATTGATTACGAAAAGGCACTGCCCAATATGATTGCCGATTTTTTGTACCATACGTTAGTCACACTGCCAGATAGCAACGAAGGCCAAAATGCTTACGTTAAACTCACCGAAAATTCAGTAATCGTTTCTGAAACGGATAAATTTACCGGAAAAAAAGAACGGGCTGTTAAATTTGCCAGTGCCTCCATTAAACGAATTGAAATTCCGGAGATTGAAGTAATCGACTTGTACGGAGCAAAAACACTTCAGCAATTCCTCTATCAGCAAAAATATAATAACTGGATTGATGGCAAGGGATACCATAATAAAGAAGGAGAAGATAAAACAACAGACTTTGTTGAAAACAGAAGCAGACCCGATAACTTTCTGCAATTATGTAACATAACACTCGATCAGTTAAGTTTAAAAACACCTCACGACGGCACTGACTTTAAAAACTCAGATGATGAGTGGGATACTATTAGTGAGCGTCTGGCGCAGAATGCCTTAATAGTTTATGACAGTGGTAAAGACAAAAAGCCTATCCAGTATTTTAAAAATTACATGGATGGCTTTTTTAGCACTCAATTTAGAGGAAACGGCATGGGAGTGGAAAAGTACTGGTCAGAAAAAAACAGAGATATTGAACAGCAGAGCGATTATTTTTATCAAAAAATTGAAAGCCATCTCATCGATCTCTGGGTAAAGAAAAGTGACAGGTCTGTTGGGCTGAATGAGATACTAACGATACTTGAAAGGCTTAAGAATGAGATAAAAACAATTTCTACCAGGGCTGCCAATAGGATAGCACATCTTACTGATCCAAACAAATTTGATGTTAAGGATGCCGATTACACCAATGCAGGGTGCAACCAGGAAATAAATAACTGTATTAAGGATTTTGGGAATTTTTTAAAATCGAAAAAAAACACCTTCGAAAAAGCAAGAGGCTTTATTTTAAAACTTTACAAAAATAAAACGGACATTATTGCCTACAGGTTTGTAGTTAATTTGATAGATAGTTTAAATAAAAAACTTGACAAGCTATCGGACATCATCGAAAAGATTATAGAGCAGGTTGGTGCTGCCGAAAGCAAGCTAACCGACATTATCAGTGAAAAGGAAAAATTATTTAAGAATAATAGTAATGATGAATCCTACCACAAGAATAATGTAAAAATGCTATATGAGAATGGTGCAATAGAAAGGGAGTTTGGAATTATTATCCAGGATAAGAACACCTTTAAGAACGAGCTCATAAAATTTAGAAGAAGTGTAATAGCTAATGCTTCCGATAATACGTTTTCTGGATTGCAAAAACAACTTTCGGTCGATTTAATTACAAAGAACTATCTGTACAATTTAAATTCACGGATTCCGGTCATTTATGATGAATTGTCAACAACAGGAAAGATTGAGCAGGATAATAAATTGATTGGCAGGAATGTGTTAAATTACTTTCACAAAGAGTATAAATCGACCGAAGATTTGGAAACGTTTCTGAAGAACATGAGAGATGAAACAGGTGTTTATGCTAAACTCTCGAGCACTAAAGATGATACCCTGGATACCACCGGAATTAAAAACTACGCTTCCGATATCTATGTAATACAGTATCCGGCCTATAATATCGACGATGATGCGGAAAAATTTGAAGCTTCATTTGTAACGTTACTAAACCAGGTTTTTCAAAATCCAACGATTGTTAAATCGACGAATGGGCGTACCAATGAGTTGACTATTTTCAAGGCTAAAGCCAATATGGCGGTCAGAAGTTTTGAAATGGTAAGCGGCATGATGCACGACATGTACCGCAATGCTTTTGTTAAGCAAACAAAAATGGCTGAATTAACAATTCATACCGAAGGTGGCCCGAACGATTATCCTAAAATCGTTCCGCTCAATGATTCCGAAAAAGAAAAGGAGTGGCAACAATGGTTTGATAAGGAAATACTTCCCTATCTGCTTTTAGCCAAGAGCATGGGCTACATCGAGAATAGCAATGGCAAAATTGTTCTTAACCTTGAGCCTGGAAACCCTGTAAGTACAGAGATTTATAAAATTTTGGATTCCAGTGAAAGCCTGTATGACATACGATCTTATTTATTCGATCACGATATAATCAGTGAAATTGATTTGGAGAAGCGATTGTACAATAAAATGCGGGTCAACATTAACAAGGCATTAAGTCAAAAAGAAAATAAAAAGCAGGAGCAGCGGCAGATTTGGATTGAAAACATCAAAAACAGTCTTCTGCCATCAATTCTCGAAAATGACTACGAGGGAGATAAAACCAATACCGAATACCATAAATTTATCAATGCCTATGAAATTGTAGTGTCGAACATCTTAAATATTTAAAACATGTCAAATCAAAACAAACAATACATCTGCAGTAATCTTTGTTGCGAGAATTTTTTTTGTGACTCTAACAAAATACTTATTAATACCAAAGAAGTTATTCCTGGTATTGAAAGCGAAACCTGTTGCCCTAAGTGTAGCATGCCACTAATGGATTATGAGGTTTATCTGGAAGAACAAAAGCAATTGGAAAATAGAAAAAGAAAGAAAATGATTGTAATAGGCCTTTCTGCTGTTTTTATCGTTGGTATTGCGCTTGTCGTGTATTTTTTTCTGATCCCAATGGTTGGCCAAAAAAAGACAGTCTTAACTGAAGAGCCCAGAGTGGAAATAAATGCTGAGCCCATAATTGAAAATGTACAAAAAGTTGAGTCTGCGCAAGAAGATGAGCCTATGCAAGAAGGTGAACCTGTGCCAATAAATGTAGCAAACACCAAGATATTTAATGATGGGAGCAAATATGTGGGAGCATTGAAAAATGGGAAAATGAATGGCATGGGTACGTATTATTATGCCAAGCGACAATTGATTTCGAACAAGGATTTGAAAAAAAGATTTGCTGAGAAAGGCGACTACTTCATTGGAGAGTTTCATGATGATCGGGTTGTATCAGGCAAGCTTTATAATAATGATACTGATCTGAAGGAAGTGATTATTATTGGCCGGTAAAAGACAACGGTCAAAACTTTCATCCTATGAAAAACTACTTGCGCATTGTATTTTTAATTGCTGTTGGCCTAACTGCTTTCAACAGACTCGGGTCTCAAACCTTGTATCCATCCAAAAAGATAATGGAGGTTTACCAGTTATTACCTGCCAATTGCAAGATTGCAATTGAAGAAAAGAAGAGCATGTGTAAATATAGTTATCAGGGGGATAGTTTGCAAATAAACTTTGACTACAACGAGAATTATTTGACCAGTGCAGGCCTTCAAGTTTTCAACAGTCAGGATAAAAAACATTTCCCACCGGTTGTTTACAATTTTGTTGAAATGTTTTTTCTTAAATATTTCCTTACTGATGACCAGAAAGCTTTCTTTGCTGCCAATGATGAAAACAGAATCAAACTCTACATGAATGGCTCAGAGTTGTTGTATAATAGCTTTATCAACAAGCCTTTGATTCTTGACGTATTAATTAATTCTGTCAACAAGTCCTCAAGTTTCAAAGAAGATATGTATCAGTTTCACTTTAACAAAAGCAATTTCGATTTATCGTTTTCTTTTCCGGCTAATAACTTGCTAATCCATTCGATGGACAAAAAAGAAGCTGATTTATTTTTGGCACAATCATTAAAATATTTTGATCCTGGCCAAAAGTTCACCCCTTTGTTTGACACACTGAATTTGACTAAAGGCCCAAACGGAGTATTCTTTTCCAACGAGCGGATTTTGCACAAAGGAGTTAGCAATCAATACTTTTTGCGAAAAGCCGATGATGGATATTCCCCAATTTTTGAGAAAGCATTTTATTGTGAATCATTACAAAATGAATTTTTAGTGGGTTTTGCCGATAATCAGAAAAAACTAAATATTAATCATCAACAGTACGGCCATGAAAATGATAATTACGCACTAACGCTGAAGGATTTTTTACAGTACTTTAGGCAGGATAATGATACAGACCTTTACTTCGGAATTGAAAGTGATGATGAAAAAATGCTCGTTGCTTCATTATTTATAAAACACAAATACCTCAACAGCCTTACTATACTCACGGTGATGACAAATACCAGCGATATGTTTTATCCGGAGGCAACATACAATTGTAAGCTATACTCCAATATTCCCGGTGATAACATCAAAGATTTGTTCGGGATTTATGATGACAATACTTCGGATAAATTCTTCAAAATCAATAGTAGATAATTTATTAAAAAACAGACACGATGAAGATGCCAAACAGAAAATATAATTATCGAACAAGCCTATCTTGTGTTTTTTTAATTATGGCTGTTATTGTTAATAACCAGGGTTTTTCACAAAATCAAGCCCCCACTGAACTGGACATTAAAACCAGCGGTCTGTATTACTATGGTCAAGCAATTGGCGACAATGAGGAAATTGCGAACCTTGAAGCCAAGCAGGAGTTAGTGGCCAACATTATTTTTTCGTCCGAAGATAAATTCGATAGCCAATTACAAACAGATATTCTACTTCAGGGTGTTGAATTCCAATATCTGGTATTCCCGCGAGGCAATCGAATTCGTGCCATTGCATACATATTAAAAGAACAAGTGATTTGGGATGCTAAAAAGGAGACACTGAAAATTGGAGAGGCCATTTTCGCTGAACAAAAAAGTCAACTAAGTCCACCAACTGATGATCAAGCGGGTACCCAGACTAGCCTCCCGAAAAATATTCCCGTTGAAAAAGTTGAACCTGAGGATATCATTATGAATAAAGATGAGGAAGTTCGATCCATGCCTTATGTTGAGGAAGGTGAAGAAAATGACACAAATAATGATTCTGAGAAAGTATTGGACGCGCAGATTGCAAAATCATCTATACCCGAAATTATTCGCTCAGAATCCGACTTAATAAATTTTATGCAGCATAGTGAAAACATACAGAAAGTAGCCCCGGTGTTAACCGAAATGAAAGTTCATGGGATAATTCAATTTGGAAATGAGCAAAGTATGTCCACCCCCAATGCCTACTATTTGCTCTATTTCGATCCAAATACAGGAATGCTTAATGGTTTTTTGGATAAGCCAAAAAATGGCCTTCGCGATGATTTTATTAATAAAACACGAATTCAAGATTTATCAAACTATAAAAATTCGAAATTGATATGGATACTATTCTTTTAAAATCACTGAAACTAATTATTTTGCTGTTAATACCGTTTAACACTGTTTTTGCTCAATACAAAACAAATCTGGTTTTAACAGGGGAGAGTGATAAAGTATTGCTTGAAAAAATGCAAGTCAATGCGAGTGCGGTGCTTACCGAATTTAATTATGCCTTTGCCGAAAACCGTAAAGTACAAAACCAACCGAAAGCAATGTCGGGAAACGCCTATGAGGCTATTCTGATGATGTGGGAGATGAGTCCCTTTCGTTGCTACGAAACGCAGGTTATCGAAAAGATAACACAGTACAACGATAACTACGAAGTACGCAACATCCCTTTGTTTTTTGGTGAAGCTCCCGAGGGTGAAAATTATGAAGAGGTGGTATTGATTTTCGATAAAAGCGGAATCATAGATAATATGTATATATCGATTGGCACAAACAGGGTAGATGGTTTTTTGCGCGATGCCAACTCGGTAACTGATTATCGCCACCGCCAGTACGTAGTTAATTTTGTTGAAAATTTCCGAACTTCTTATAACCGAAAAGACATCGACTTTATCGAAAAAGTGTTTAGCGATGATGCGCTAATCATTGTTGGCCGTGTTGTAAAACAGCAAAAGGGCAACGATGATTTTTTAAAGAAAAACCTCTCCGATGAGCAAATCATCTATTCCCGGAAAAGCAAAGCGCAATATATTAATGGTTTGAAAAACGTGTTTAGCCGCAATGAATATCTAAATATTAAATTTGAAGAAATCGAAGTTGTTCAACACGGTCTTTATCCAGAGTTGTATGGTGTTACTATAAAACAGTTTTGGAATACTACCACTTACAGTGACGTTGGCTATGTTTTTCTGATGATCGACTTTAAGGATGAAGACAAACCTATTATACATGTCAGAACCTGGCAGCCCGATAAATACAGCGATGGACGAGCAATCGAGCAAAGTGAAATATTCAGTCTGGGGGATTTTGGCGATCCTAATCGCAAATAAACTAAATACGCCGATATGAAAAAAAATATCTTAACAATCATTGTAAGTGTTCTCCTTTCAACAGCTTTGTTTGCTCAAAAACTGGAATTTGTTGAAAAGCCCGGCAAGGCTGATGAAAATGCAAAACTAATTCAACCTGAAAAAGTCCTTTTAATTTTCGAAACTGATTTGAATCTTCACTTCAAATCAAGTATGGAAAATTTAAATGAACCAGTCAAGTTTGGGAAAACATATCAGTTATTTATTACTCAAACCAAGTGTATCATTACAATTGCGGATCAGGATGAAAACAAAGCAGATATTTCGTTTGGTAACCTGGGAGCCAATTTTCCCCCTTTGAACAAAGGTGATGTAAAATATTTTGAAATTCTCCTAAGGTATCCTCTTGAATGCATTGATCAAACATTAGACAAAAAGAGGAAAGGTATAATTGATAACCAAATGCTCTATGAAAAAGAAGCACTGGTGTTTTTTACTTTGGATCCACCGGATATGGAGCTGCAATTTTCCAGTACCGAAAAAATAACCGACAAAAAAAATGATCCTGGAGTTTACCGTCTGTTTCTAAAGCCAACTTCTCAAACCCTTACGATAAAGTATTCCAATCTGGACGATACCTATATCTTTATTGAAAATCTGGATGTGAAAGAAGTGCGGTATTATTATGTCCATCTACCCAATAAGTTCAGAAACATACAAACCAAGACTACAGACAAGAGTATTTCAGTAGGTAGCTACCGAATCGAAACCGATCCGCCGGGAGCTGTTATCGAAATGTATGGAAGTCCACCTTTTAATAGAGAAGAAAATAAAACTCCATTCACTTTTGAAGGCTACGAAACCGGATCAAAGATTCTTACACTCAATCTTATTGAATACGAGCCGGTTACCGACACCATTCAAATTGGCTCACGTAAAGTAAATAAATCAAAATACAAATTAATTCCCGAATTTGCTTTTGTAAACCTCAATATTTCTCCCGAGCCACCTTATTCAAAAATCTTTATTAACAACAATGAAATAGCAAACTTTAGAAATGGCCAAGAATATAAAGTTGGTAAAGGGGACGTGAGTGTTGTTGTAAACGCTGATCACTATTATCCCGCCTCAAAAATTATAAATACCATCGCTGGAAAAGTTCACGATGTTAGTATTGAGCTTAAGCCGATAATGGGAACTATCACCATTACCACAAATAATGAAGGAATGGGATCTGATGTTTATATAGATGATTTGCTTGTTGGTCAATTACCCCTTTTAAATTATCCCATTCAAGAATCTGAATATACAATTAAAGCAGTAAATAAATTGTATGTAACTGAAAAAGAGTTTTATTCTTCAAGAATAAAAGAAGACCAGGAAACATCTTTGCAGATAAATTTTGTAGAGAATAAAAGTATAAAAATTATTACTGAACCGGTAAAGGCTGAAGTTTACATTAATGGGGAAAAGATAGGAAATTCTAACCTTACAACAAAACTGGGCATTGGTTCATATAGGATTAGCATTGCAAAGGAAAATTATGATACGCTCTATCAAGTAATCAGTGTCGATCATTCAACGTCAAGTTTTGCATTTAAGCTTGAAAAAAGTAAAATTCCACTGAAACTAAAAAACAAAGGTGATATTAAGGTGTATGTCAATTCTGAATACAAGGGCAAACTAGGTAGCCCTATACTATTGTCCGAAGGAAAATATTCGCTTAAACTTACAAAACAAGGAACTTTTGGAGAGCAAGTTTTCGTTGGTAAAGTTGACTTTCCACAAGTTAATAATAAATCATTACCTATTTATACTGTCAATAAATCAGGACCAACAATGAACATTGTCAGCTATGAATACAATACCATTTCGCATAGTTCAGTAATTTCAGTTTTAAACATGGGAGTATCCGGTTGGATGATGTCTTTATTTAAGCTTAGAATTATTGAAGACTATGAAGGTGGAAAAATGAAAGTACTTCCTTCTATCTTATTTCTCAATAGTGAATTTTCATTGGGAGGTGCTTTATTAAATGGTATCGACATTTCATTAAGTGCTGATTTCGATTATTCATGGAGTATGATAGCTGAAGATAAAGATGATGCTTCTAAAAACAAGGATAAGTATACAAGCATTAATTATTTCTATGGCATTAAATTGCAGTCACGCAACTCAAATAATGGCAGTTTGATAAGCCCCTATCTTAAGTTGGGAATTTTCAATAATTCAAATGCTATCAACCTTGTAAATAATGATTTCAGCTATGGAAGTGACATTAAGTATGGGTTAGGAATGTTTTCCGGCATCTCATTAGGAGTATCTATTATTAACACTGATAATACGATTCTAAGATTATGGAGAAAACCAATTCTATCTAATTTGAGGTACTAAACTTAATAATAAATATTTTTAATACCCTGCCCCACACAGGCCCAAAAAGCGGGGGCGAAACCCGAAAAGCCTTTAGAGTAGGGAGAAATGAAGTTCATTTTATTCATTTAAAATCAACAGTATGAAACGCATATTCAATTTTTACGACAGTTCGTAGACAACAACCTTTAACAACAGGAAAAAGGTTTGCAGCATCCTTTCAAAAAAAAAGCTGTGCCTGCCCTGCACAGGTTAGAAAAGCAGGGGCGAATCCCGAAAAGCCTCATGAGTAGGGGAATTAAAATTAACTAAAATGAAAAAGATGAGTTTGATTGTATTGATGGTTTTGTTAGGCAGTATTGCATTTTCACAAAACGAACCAAAATTCATTTATGCTGAAATTGTTGGAACTGCCAAGTTCATGAGCACCAAAGTAACTATTGAAGTGAGCTTTGGGCAGCAAATGAAAACATTTGCGGATAACAGATTAAAAGATCCGGCAACAGGCAAGGCAATCGTTTTCAAATCGATGATTGATGCTTTAAACTACATGGGAAAACTCGGCTGGGAATTCGCACAGGCTTTTGTAATTACAGAATCGAATCAAAACGTTTACCATTTTTTACTAAAGAAACCGTTCAGTGATTTATCCCCAGAGGAACAAAAGGCTGCAATAGAAAATTAGCTGTGAGTCAATAACCTGCCAATTCAAGCAGGTTAAAGAAATATTACGTATCAATTTAGCATCGATTTGTCCTCTTATCCCAAAGGAATTTACTACTTGAAAATAACCCATCAAGGAATGCTTAGCGTAAAGAAGCTGGTGCTTCAATAATCCCATCCTCATTCAGGCAGCGCGTAATGCGCTGCTTGGAAATTGGGGAATTTGGTGAAATAAAAGCACTAAAGTTGCTGATGAGTTGTAATGCAAAATATCAACCCTGCCCCGCACAGGCCAACAAAGTGGGGGCGGATCCCGAAAAGCCTTTTGAGTAGGGAAAATTAAAACTTTAAAATTTATGGCAGCAGAAAAAATCGGTTCCGTAAAAGGCGGGAAAACGAGAAAAAGTTTTGATGTATTCTGGAATCCATCCGACCGTGCAGTTTATGTAGGATGGGGTGGGAAAGCCAACATCGGCAAGGCCGGTTCTGCCGGCGAAGCAATGCGCAAAGCCGAAGCATGGCTTTATGATAAATAAAAGCAATCCAATTCACAATTTCAATCAACATTTTTATTAATTAAATCTCAACACGTTTATGAAAAAAGTCTTTACGCTTACCACAGTTTTCGCCATCGTGGCGATGATGTTCAGTTCATGTGCCATGCACACCGGTATTGGCATGTCCAATGCTTCGCTGAGCCAAAACAACTTTAAAATTGTAAAATTTGCCAAAGGCGATGTATGTACCACCAAAATCTTCGGGCTGGGCGGTCTGGGTAAACAAGCCCTGGTGGCCGAAGCCAAGCAGGAGCTGCTGGCCAACTACCCGTTGCAGGACGGCCAGGCACTGGCCAATATGACGGTGGACTTTAAAAACAGCTTTATCTTTTTTGTGATCATAACCAAATGCACGGTTACCGCTGATGTTGTTCAGTTTGAATAAAAAGTCTGCGATTATGAAAAACAAAATAACGCCTGCAATTTTCAAATTTTCATTACTAATTCTGCTGCTGAGTTTCGCTTCGGCGGAGCTCAGCGCGCAGGTCACTACCGGCGACTACACCCAAATCCTGCTCAAAACCGGTTACATAGTCAAGGGCAAGGTGACTGCCTTTTCGCCCGGCGAAAGCCTGACGCTGCAGACCATCGATGGCAGCACCATTACTTATCCAACTTCCGAAATAGAGGCTTACGGCAAAGGTGCCAAACCTAAGTCCGGCGGCAGTAGCAGTTCCAGGTCAACAGGATCGCAATTTAACACTGATAATATTCGGCTAATGGCAAATCTGGGCTTTGGTGTGACAGGAGCTACTAAAAGCGATTTGGATACCAAATCAGTTTTTAAATTTCCTTCTCTGCTGGGCGTGGGCATCAAGTACAATGTGGATACAATGATTTCGCTTCACGCCGATCTGAACTACGAGCGCAAAGGCTATAAGATGGAGGATAGATCTTCTGATTTCAAGCGGTCGCTGAATTACCTCACGTTGCCTCTGTACATCGGTGTAAACTTCCCGTTCCAAGACCTGATCATTTTTGCGAACGCTGGACCCTATGTGGGTTTACTGCTCAAAGAAAAAATAAAAGACGATAACTCTACGGGCTACAGTCATTATTACAGCAACCATCGCGCTTTCGACTATGGCTTTCTGCTGGGTGTCGGTATCGAAATCCCGTTCAACGACCAAATTAGTTTTCGGGCAGGTTTGCGCTATACAAGAGGCTTTCGAAAGATAATGGACGGCTATTACTCAGATGTTAAAATGAAAAACAAAAGTTTTAATGCTGTGGGAAGTCTGGTGTACAAGCTTTAGCTTAAAAAAAGATTTAACTATGATTTTTAGTAGTTACAAAAAAGCCACCCTTACGCGGATGGCTTTTTTGTTAGTAGCTGCTTTGAGATTTTAGATCAGACCCTTTTCAGATTTCGAAAGCCATACAGATAATTTTGAGCTACATCCCCTCCCCACTATTTTGAATCGAAATAAATTATGGTTTTAAAAATCTGGCGCTTATTCGAGGAACCCTGACGCTTGCTCAAGAAGCCCCATCGTTTATTCAAGATTTAGGTAAATGGATGTTTCTGCAGACAAAAATATTTTTGGAGATGTCCCAACACCTTTCTACATTTGGCGAAAATTTATTAAGCAAAACAAAAGCAATGAGATTAACAAAAATAACCGAGCGCGTTGCATCCCCAAATTTCGTGGTGCTCTCCCCAAATTTGGAGATAGAAAAATGGCCGGTTCTGGGGAATTGTGTGGTGCAAAGGGTTCGGGTAGTGGTGAAATGAATAACTTAGTGAATACGGAAACAATAACAACTATTTTTATGAAACTTTTAATTCTGACTTTCGCCTTCGTATTGGCATTTGTGGAAGTATCCGCTCAAAACTATAAGAAAGGTTTTAAAGAGCTGGAGGAGAATAATTTCGATGTTGCGGCAGCTCATTTCAATAAAATTATTGCAGAAAATGAAAACGACGCAGTAGCAAATTATGCATTAGGCGTAATTTATTCTGACAGCAGATATCGCGATTTCGATTTACTAACCGCCTTTGAGTTCCTCAATTTATCTGACAATGCCAAAGTTTTCATTCCGCAGAAAACAATGGCAAAGTATGATGGCTATTTCACGCTCGACAAACTTACTTCCGTTTACACTAAGGTCGACACAGAATTGTACAAAAAGGTCGTGCAAAATTTGCAGGATTCCGTGCTGATGAGTGGCTATTTGAGCAAATGTAAGGAATCCACATTCTATGATCAGGTGGTTGTAAGTTATGATGATTACAATTTTGCAAAAGTTGAAAACGCTTTGTCAGTTGACGGCTTAAAAAGTTTCATTCTGAAATATCCGGAGTCCGGTCATCTCGCTGACGCCAATCAACTTTTAAGTGAGCTTGAGCTGTTGGGAAAAATCCAGGAAAAGGGCAACTTGGACGACATACACAAATATTACGACGATTTCCCCAAAGGAAGATTTGCACAAGTTGTCGATTCGATAAATGTTGAAGTTAGCTGGGTGGAGGCCACAAAAGCTCCTACTATCGATCTCCTGCAAAAATATTTAGATGAATTTGGCAGCAGCAAATACACAGATGAGGCAACTGCAAAAATCAAGGAGTTGGAAAAGCAAATGATTACAAATGATATCACCCAATATTTGAGGAACAATCAGGTGCTTAATAAATTTAGCTTTAATCCCGAAGGGGAATTGATGCTGCTTTACCAAAATGTGGTTTATAAAAAATGTAACCTTGAGGGTGACTGCTGGAGCAAGGAATATGGAGATTTTAAAACCAATGCCCTTGCTTTTTCCCTGGCCAGAAATCATGCGATTTACAGAGTGGAAGATGAAAAATCTGTCGGAAAATCATTGGATGGAGGAAACAATTGGATATCTATAAACAATGGCCTGCCTGATAAAATAGCGATTAAATCAATATTCGTTAACCCTGAAAACGATGAGGTATTTATAACTACCGACCGGGGACTTTACCGAACAAAAGACGGTGGATTCTATTGGGATATGTTTTATGAAGGACGCGTCAAACAGATGATAACGTTTCCGGAGTATAAGAACCTCATATTCCTTCTTGTCGACAATACCATTCTATATTTAGCGAAGGATGGCGTTTCATGGATAAACATTCAGATAGTTGAAAATCTAAGAAAGAGCCATCCCGGGACGGGTTTATTGGATATTAAAAACATTTTTTATTTGCCATCTTCAAAGGAGACTAAATTGTTGGCTGCAACAAATCATGGCCTATTCAGCAGCCCTTTCGGTGATTTTGATTCATGGGAGAAAATCAGCGACAATTTTTTCAACGACAAAATAATTTCCTCTATGTATGCGAATGATGAGGAAATTATCGTTGCCACATCTTCTTTGAAGGTGGGCGTAGCAATGAAAAATGAAATTTATAAATCACGCCTGAATCCTCTCTCCTTACAGAAAATAGATGTCGATCTGTCGGCATTTTCTAAAATAACAGGAATAACAAAGTCCTACGATTCCAAAGGATATTTTATCGCATCCGAATCGCGCATTGGATACCTATCCGACGAAGGACTTATCGGCTTAAACTATGGGGTTTTGCCTCATTCCGATATCGATGCTTTTACAGCTACTGTTGGGGATGGAAAGATTTATTTTGCCATGGTTAACAATAACCAGGATATTGATACGGAAAGGTTTGGCGTATGGAAATCGGCCGATCTGGTGACCTGGGAGATGGTTTACACCGCCGATATCCCTTATGAAAACGAAACCGCTAACATTTATCTGTCGCCACACGACACCGATGAGATTTGGATAGTATATGATGATAATCGTGGGCACGACAAATACACGCTAAGCTACAATGGAGGCAGCACATGGCAGGAGCTACGCGACTTTCCTGACAATGCCTATGAAATTAAAAACCCGCAATTTCATCCATTTCGAAAAGATGTGGTTTATTTTCAATCTAAAATAAGTAACAGTAAGCTCATCAGATATGACAAAAGCACCAGCTCAGCCACTGAATTGCGGAAAACTTATGGGTTTTTAATCTCTCAAAATGACGATCAAAAAATATTTAATATCAATGTCGATAATGAGCGTGGTTTAATTTTGGAAGTAAGCTATGACGGTGGATGGACCTTTGAGCCATCGGATTCTGATATAAAAGACTTTTTGCCAGGCGTTTCTTTTGACGACATTCTTAACAAGAGTTCCGTAATAATTAGTCCCCAAATATTTAAAGATGATTGTATCGTTCTAATGGTCATTGACGGCCAGTACGACAATGCCGGAATTAACTATCTTTTAAAATCCATGGATAATGGGAATACATGGGAAACCTTAAAAACATTAGGGAATGCTGCACTTAAGTTCGTTTATGTTGAGCCGAAAAATATCAATGACATTTTAGTCGGAGCAGAATTTGACCATACTTTCGTCTTATCCGACGGCACCACCAACCCACCGGGCTATTACATTTCATATCCCACCATAAGCGGCACCTGGAGGGAACTTCTTCTGCCGGAAAAACTGAGTAATCCTTCCGGGGGTTTTAGAACACATAAGGGTCAGGAAGCCACGCTTTATCTTTACGGAGAAAAAGGTCTGTTTTGCTCTCAGGATGAAATAAACTGGGAGAAAATTGGCGGGATAAAAAATCAGGATAAGAAGAAAATTTTGAATTAATAAACGGAAGCTGAGGCAAGTCATAAACTCTCTGCGTAACAACAATCCGTAAAGAAAAAATCACCCGGTGAATCCTGCCAGGAAAATGCTACTAAGCCATGAAAGCAGAAGTAGCCGTTGGGAAATATTCACCGGGTGATTCGTCCCACAGAAAATAATGTATAACAGCATTGCTGTCGATCAGATACTTTTGTTCTATCCGCTGCGGCTGTTTTTGATGTGAGGTAATGATGATTTGGTATTCCGTTCCAGCACCTAAGCAATTACAAAAAACTCCTACAAAGTCATCCTAATTTAAAAATCAGGCCTAATTTCCAAACCCTATTTGCGACTGAGCATTTAATAATTGCCGTCACACAGGTGGTTTTTGAGCACCATCTTTTCCCCACTTTTTTGAATCGAAATAAACTACGATTTTAACATTTTTATGTTTATTCAAAACGTCCTAACGCTCGATCAATTAGCCAAATAGCTTATTCAAAATCACAAAACATGATATCTCTGCGTATGAAATAGACGTTTGTAAATCTCCTTGCGGTTTCTTAAATTTCTCAAAAACCCTGAACAAAACATAGCGCAATGGCATTAATCAACATGATAAAACGATATGTATTACCAAATCTCGTGATACTGACCCTCAAATTTGGGGATAGAAAAAATTGCTGAATTTGTGGTTTTATGGCACAAAGGTTTGGTGTATGAAAATCGGATAAAATAATTTTGACAACCCTGCCCCGCACAGGCCAAAAAAGCGGGGGCGGAACCTGAAAAGCCTTTAGAGTAGGGAAAATGAAAATCTCAATTATTATGAAAAAGGTAATCACACTATTAGTTATGCTTTTCGTGGTAAGTCTTGCCACAGAAGTAGTTGCGCAAACAATTCGTGCAAGAGCAGGTTTTAATTTGTCAAAAATGCTGATGAAAGATGATGATAAAACATTAAGCAGCGAGGATGAGTACAAAATGCTCCCTGGATTTCATCTTGGTGCAACAGCCGAAATTCCCTTTAGCGATATGTTTTCGTTTGAAACCGGCTTGCTTTTAAGTACCAAAGGGTACAAGTACAAAGATGAAGGAAGTCTTTATGAGACTGAGGGAAAAGTAACTTTGTATTATTTAGAAATACCTATAACCGGAAAAGCCACGTTCGATGTTGGTGGTGTGAAAGTTTATGGTGTTTTTGGCCCTTATCTGGGCTTTGGTTTGACTGGAAAGTACAAAAATGAATTTACCATTGCTGGTATTACAGAGAAGAGTGATGGCGATATTGAGTGGGGTACAGATGCTGAAAAGGATGACTATAAGCGCCTGGATTTTGGTTTAACTGTAGGTGCCGGAGTGGAAATCGACGCTTTCCAGATTGGCATAAACTACGGGCTGGGGCTTGCAAACTTGTCGCCTAACAGCGATAATGGTTATAGACAAAAGAATCGTGTTTTGGGAATTACAATTGGCTATAAAATATTTGCACTATAATTTTTTCAGATGCCTTTAGCCTAAAAATCAAAGTTTAGAAAATCACCCATCGTTTATCAGTGATTTTTAAACCAAAAAAAGCCACCCGGGTGCGGGTGGCTTTTTTGTTATTAGCTGATTTGAAATATTAAATCAGACCTTTCTCATGTTTTTCTTTTATCACTTTGAGCATGTCCTGCGTCATGCGGTCGAGATCCCATTTCGGGTTCCAGCCCCACTCTTCGCGGGCAGCGGTGTCGTCCATTTTGTTGGGCCACGAGTCGGCGATGCCTTGTTTTACTTGTTCGACGTCGTAATCCATTTTAAAGTCGGGATAGTAATGCGCAAAAGCCCTACAAATTGCCCAATACAATTGGTCATTTAATGAATTCTGAATTTCTTTTAGGCAGCGTTTTGATATTGTCGTAGAAGGTTTGGATTAGCTTCGCAGCAAATTCGCCCAGGTTGATATTTTCTGTTCCGATCCATTCGCGGATTTCTGCATCCAGGGGGATTTCCGTTTTGACGAACCATTTAACTTTTCCGTCTACAAAGTCCTGATCCGTAATTTCGGGATTATCAGAAAAGTCTATTTTATGATCGTTATAAACCAATAATAACTACATTTGTGGTACAATAAAGCAAACGATACTTTTAAAAAGATAAAAACCAAAACATTGTGTTATGAAAAAATTTAGATTCATTTCAATCCTCCTTGTTATCATTGCCTTTCTTCTGAATTCTACAGCTTTATCTTCACAAACGATTACTGTTGATGGGAATGCTTACCTGGAAAACCAAACAAATCATGAAGGCATAAAAATAGTTTTTGAGCGAATCGCTCCTGCCAGTTTAATCGATTCAACATATTCCTATGTTGATGGATATTTTAGTATTGAAGTCGGGGAAGGTATTTACAGTATTAAATATGAGAAAACAGGATATTTTAAAAGCCTCAAAAATGACCAGCCCTTATTTACGAATACTACGCTGGAAGATGTAACTCTTTTACAATACACTACCTTGATTATTGTACCAACAATGATTTCTACAATTCAGGGGGCAATCGATATTGCCTACCCAGGTGACACAGTTCTCATTCAACCAGGTACATATTTTGAAAATATCAATCTGATAGGCAAAAGTATTACCGTTGCTTCTCAATACTTATTAGATTTAAACCCTGATCATATCGCACAAACTGTAATTGATGGCGGTCAAAATGGACATGTTGTTGAAGTAAGTAATGGAGAAGATACCACTACCCGGATAATAGGATTGACAATTACCAATGGTTATGTATCGCAAGATTTACATTTCGGCCGTGGTGGTGGGATTTATTGCAACCTTTCATCACCAACATTATCCAACTTAAATGTAATAGGCAACACTGCTGAAGTTCATGGTGGAGGCATCTATATTTACACAATCGGTGGAGTAGAAATAACTATAAAAAGTTGCTTGATACAAGGAAATTCATGCACAAATAGTCCGAATACCTATGGGGGTGGTTTATATTTATGGGGCAATAGTGTTCACCTTATTAATACAATTGTTATGGATAATGATGCGACAGCATATTACAATGCATACGGTGGCGGTATTTATTCAACCGGAGATGGTTTAATCCTAACAAATACTATAATTACCAACAATATTGTTTCGGGCCAAACTACAATGGGAGGAGCCATTTTTTCGGGTACCAGCAATAGTGAAATTAACAATTCAGTTATTGCCGGTAACACGGCCAATTCAGGTGGAGGAGTATACCTTAATTCGAACCAACCGTTTTTTGTCTGGAATTCAATATTTTATAATAATAGCGATTATGCGCTTTATTCAGCTGCATCCGGGGAATTTGATGTTAATTATTGCGATTTTTATGATAATGAAGCAGGAGTCAATAATCTGAATCAATGGATGGGATTAAATGTTACAACCAATGACAACGAAGATTCATGTGATGTTTATAATAACATTATCCTGTCCCCTCAATTTACTGATGCGATGAATAATAATTTTCAATTGCAATCTTCCAGTCCATGCATTGATGCCGGAGATAACGAATCTGTATCATTAGGACATGATATGGATTATAATTTTCGGGTGTGGGATGGGAATAATGATGGCAGTGAAATAGTTGACATGGGATGCTATGAATTTGGATCCTTGCCTTTTTTTCAGATAACCTCATCATTTATCAGCCCTGACAGCATTTGTGTTAGCGACACTGTTTTTATTGAATATACCGGAACCGCTTCAGAAATGGCTGATTATTTCTGGGATTTTGATAATGCAGAAATATTATCTGGGATGGGGCAGGGGCCTTATGAAGTTTTATGGGAGGAAAGCGGAACTAAAATAATTTCGTTATATGTTAGCGAACACGGTATTTTATCAACCACCACAACTAATCCTGTCATGGTTTCAGCGATACCTTCAGTTTATGCAGGACAAGATACAACCATACGGGCAGGAGAATCCTATACAATACCTGATGCTGAAGCAGAAAGCTACGAATCATTATTGTGGTCAACGTCAGGGGATGGTTTTTTTGATGATACCACAATACTACATGCTTTTTACACACCTGGGCCAGATGATATTATTAACCAAAATGTTACACTAAGTCTCAAGGCCACTTCAATGTGCGGAAATGATGTTGATGAAATGATCTTGAATATTAATAGTCATATTTCATTATCGGGTTCGATTTATCATGGAAACGAGAATCTTGAAGGTGGTGTGGCTGTAATATTTGAGATTGGCGATGACTATTATCTACCGATACAATATGCCTTTGTTGATAATGGATATTATAGTTTCGACTCTTTATTCACTGGCAATTACGTGGTTTACGCAATCCCTGATCCTTACGGGGTACCAGGTTATTTTCCATCATATCTTGTTGACCAGTTGTATTGGCAGAATGCTAACATTATTAATCTGGAAGCGGACACTTGCAATGTTGACATACACTTATTGGAAATGTCAGAAAGAGAATTGGAAAATGGGAGTATTAGTGGAGTTGTTAACTATGAAAGTTTGGAAGTCTACGAAGAAGGAATTTACCAGAACGATTGGTTTGGTAATACAACTGGAATACCTTTTGGTGCATGGAATATGTGTGTGTTTCTTTGGAACGATCAGGGGGATGTTATAGACTGGACTTTGTCTGACGAGTCTGGTATTTTTCAATTTGTAGATTTACCTTATGGGCAATTTTCCCTTACCCTGGAAAAAGCAGGTTTTCAGCTATCAGATAATCCTATGATCGTTTTGGACAGTATTAACCCATCTGTTGAGGGTATTGAGATAGAAATTAAAGCTCAGGATATTACGGTAAATCTTCCTGAAAATATTTCATATCTTAATAAATTTAATGTTTACCCCAATCCCGTTTCTAACTGGCTAAATATTGAATTTAAACAGATTTACGGAGATATAAAAGTTGAATTGTTTACTTTAACTGGTAACAGGGTGTTTTCGAAGCATACCGACAAAACATCTGTTCATGAAAAAATTGATGTTTCCTTTTTGGAAAGTGGAATTTACATTGGAGAAATACAATCTGATGGCCATAGATATTTCTTTAAAATTATAAAATAAAGAATCAATAACTTATTAGTCAAGTTTTCTTTGGATAAATTTTGATTGGTACTAAGGTATTTTCATCCCAACTCTTTTTCCAAAGTAATACAAAAAAGCCACCCCGCAAAGTGTGGCTTTTTTGATAAGTTACGGGGTGAATCCTGCGTAATCGAAGGATTCACCGCGTGTCTGGTAATCTGAAAAAGGAAAAACTAAATCAGACCTTTCTCATGTTTTTCTTTTATCACATTGAGCATGTCCTGTGTCATGCGGTCGAGGTTCCATTTTGGGTTCAAATTTTGAAATTACAGGACGTCAACTTTTAAATTACACGCCTTCAACTTTCAAATTGCAAGACATCAACTTTGAAATTGCATGCCTCCAACTTTGAAATCGGTTGGAAATAAAAAAAACCACCCCGCAAAGAGTGGCTTTTTTGAATAGGTCGCGGAGTGAAGTTTAAAGATAACTAAATTCGCCGTGTAAATGAAACCGAAAAGGAATTAGATCAAACCCTTCTCATGTTTTTCTTTTATCACTTTGAGCATGTCCTGCGTCATGCGGTCGAGATCCCATTTCGGGTTCCAGCCCCACTCTTCGCGGGCAGCGCTGTCGTCCATTTTGTTGGGCCACGAGTCGGCGATACCTTGTTTTACTTGTTCGACGTCGTAATCCATTTTAAAGTCGGGTATATATTTTTTGATGGCGTTGTAGATGATCTCCGGGTCGAAGCTCATGGCTGTAACGTTGAAACAGTTGCGGTGCTTGAGTTTGGAGGGATCGGCTTCCATCAGGTCGATGGCAGCGTCGATGGCGTCGGGCATGTACATCATATCCAGGAAAGTGCCTTTGCCCAGCGGACAGGTAAATTTTTTGGTTTTGATGGCTTCGTAGTAAATTTCCACGGCATAGTCGGTGGTGCCGCCGCCGGGAAGGGTTACGTTGGAGATGATGCCGGGAAAGCGCACGCCACGGGTATCCACACCAAAACGTTTGTGATAATAATCACTCAGCAGCTCGCCCGTTACTTTAGTAACGCCGTACATGGTGCCGGGACGCTGGATGGTATCCTGCGGAGTATTGTCGAGCGGGGTGCTTGAACCAAACGCGCCGATAGAGCTTGGGAAGAATACAGCGCAGTTGTGTTCGCGCGCTACTTCCAACACATTGTAAACCCCATTAACACCTACATTCCAGGCGGCTTGCGGTCTCTTTTCGGCAACGCCCGAAAGCAATGCTGCCAGATTGTAAATGGTGTCGATTTTATATTTCTTCACAATCTCTACCATACGTTCCACATCGGTAGCATCCACTACCTCCAGCGGGCCGCTTTCGGCCAGCTCCTGCGAAGGCTGTGTTTTGCGATAACCAGCTACCACATGATCATTACCATACCTTTGGCGCAGTGCCATAGTGAGTTCCGAACCAATTTGTCCGACAGAGCCAATAACCAGAATATTCTTCATACAAATTTTAGTTTTATCAGTTTGTTAATTTGTTAACATCAAAGCGGGCAAAAATAGTTTTTTTTATTAACGGTTCTTTCGGGCTGTAAAAATTTGACAGCACCAAATCGCTCATTAAAAAACAAATACACTAACTTTGCGGCCTTGTTGATGAGTAAACAATTGTTTCTTTTTACTATTAAAAATAAAATTAAAAATGTACGGAAAAATCAAAGATCATTTGAAAAAAGAGCTTGCCGACATCAGGGAAGCCGGGCTTTATAAAGAAGAGCGTATCATAAATTCGCCGCAGGAAGCTGAGATCAAGCTCAATACGGGCGCTGAGGTTCTCAATTTCTGCGCCAACAACTATTTGGGCCTGAGCAATCATCCACGTCTGGTTAAAGCAGCCAAAGATGCGCTCGACGATCGTGGATTTGGAATGTCGTCGGTACGTTTTATTTGTGGAACGCAGGATATCCATAAAACCCTCGAAGCTAAGATTGCCAAGTTTTTCGGTACTGAAGACACCATTTTGTATGCAGCTTGTTTCGATGCTAACGGTGGTGTGTTTGAACCGTTGTTTGGCGCCGAAGATGCCATCATCTCCGATTCACTCAACCATGCTTCTATCATCGACGGCGTGCGTCTTTCTAAAGCACAGCGTTTTCGCTACCAAAATGCCGACATGGTCGACCTGGAAGAGAAACTCAAAGAAGCTTCGAAGACAGCACGTTTTAAGATTATCGTTACCGACGGCGTATTCTCGATGGATGGCAACGTAGCTCCGATGGACAAAATCATAGCCCTGGCCGAAAAATATGATGCAATGGTAATGGTTGACGAATGTCACAGCGCTGGTGTGGTTGGCAACACCGGCCGCGGTGTTACCGAGCTTTTCGACATACGTGGCAAAGTGGACATCATCACCGGCACGCTGGGCAAAGCCTTTGGCGGTGGCATTGGTGGTTTTACTACCGGTCGCAAAGAGGTGATTGAGATGCTGCGTCAGCGCTCACGTCCGTATTTGTTCTCCAATTCGCTGATTCCTGCCGCTGTAGGCGCCGGCATCGAAATGTTCGACATGATGACCGAAACCAACGAGCTGCAGGACAAACTGCACGAGAACAGCGAGTATTTTACGAAAAAAATGACCGCTGCCGGTTTCGATATTAAACCTACCAAATCGGCTATCAGCGCAGTGATGCTTTACGACGCCAAGCTTTCGCAGGATATGGCTGCCAAGCTGCTCGAAGAAGGTATCTACGTTATCGGATTCTATTATCCTGTGGTGCCCAAAGATCAGGCACGTATCCGTGTGCAGCTCTCCGCAGCGCACGAACGCGCGCACCTCGACAAAGCCATCAACGCTTTTATAAAAGTTGGCAAAGAGCTCAAAGTGATTAAATAATTATTACCGATTCTTAATCGCTAAAGGCGAAAGAGATATTAATAAAAAAGGGCAGGTCTTTACGGCTTGCCCTTTTTGTTTTTTATTGAAAATCGTAACCATCTCTTTCTTTTTCAAAACGGTTTAGGCAATGCGTTTTCGGCGCTGAGATTTGGGATGAAAGAAACTATTTGAAAATAAATTTCTCAAAAAACAAAAAAGTACTATTTTTGCACTTCCTTTTTAGGGAAAATATTGCCCGATGGTGTAATTGGCAACACGTCTGATTTTGGTTCAGAAGAGTCTAGGTTCGAGCCCTGGTCGGGCAACCAAAAAAGTGAAATTAAAAGCCTTGCCTTGCGCAGGGCTTTTTCATTTGGAACAATCCGAGAATTGAAGCAAGAGGAGAATCCGCGAATTCACGCGAATAATACGAATTATCACAAAAACGCTATTTAACCTCAAAACTATTGTATTCACTAACTGGAATTTCCTGCATCTGCACATTATCAACCCGCGCCCAGCTTGGTCCCTGGTGACACCACAAGATGAAACTTTCGAGCGCGTCAGCCGGCCCTTGTGCTTCCACATACACCGATCCGTCGAGGCAATTGCGAACGAAGCCGGCAAGTGCCAGCTCTTGCGCCTGCTTTCGCGCATGGTAGCGGAAACCTATATTTTGTACCCTTCCTGTGATGGTGATGGCGACAGCTTTTTCGTTCATAATTTTTATATCGAAAGTCGTTTCATCACCAGCGAATCGATGTGGGCAAAGAGCTTTTGTGGCGTAAAGCTACGCCATTCCAGCGTGTTGAACTGGCCGCCCAGCGCCAGGTAATAATCGATATATGCCGCAGCGAACTCGTCCACTACATGATTGCGAAAGTTGAGCGCTACAATCCATCCATCTTCTACTTCGTCAAACCATTCCTGATAATAGTCATCTTCCGACGAATGAAAATTCATCACATTTTCACCTATTAAAATGAATTTGTTGATCCCTGCTTCGATGAGTGGTTCCACGATGTTGCGTTTCAAAAACATGACGTCGTTGTGCAGGCAGTCGTTCCACTCGCCCATCATTTCGATGATGACGTAGCCATCACGGTAATTGGCATACAATATTTTGATGTAAAGTGTCGGTGAGCCAATCTCGTCCCATTGCGGATGGATATAATAATTGTAAACAGCATGCGAAAATTCTGTCTCGCTGTATTGCCGGTTGTAAAATGGCGACCGCTCGTCCTCTTCGGCAGCGTAAAAATGGCGCCATGAATAATAAGGTTCGATCTCGTGCATAATTTCAAAAAGTGCTTTTGTTTTAAGGTAAGGCCGAGATGAGAAACTCAACGTGATGCTGGCAAAAGGGCTAAAAAAGGTTCTGTTTTTTAAAAAGAAAACCAGCCTACTCGTTGCTTTTGTAAAATTTCACGTTGATTTTTTCGTGCGTTACCAGTCCTTGTTTAACGGTTTGTTGAATAAACGGCATGAGCTTGTCGATATTCTCCACGGTGTCGATAACTTCTATTACCACGGGCAGATCTTCGCTAAGGCGCAATACATGCGTGGTATGTATGTGGCTGTTGGCGCCAAAACCCATTACGCCGTGGAAAACTGTTGCTCCTGCGAGTTTTAGTTCACGCGCTTTGAGCACGATTGCTTCGTAGAGGTTTTTACCTTCCCACACATCGGATTCGCCGATGTAAATGCGGAGCTTGATTCCGTTGGTGTTTTCATCCATCATCTTATCCTATTTTATAATTAACAATAAGGCGCGACAAAACATAGCCAGCAAACACCAGCAAAATGCCAAAGAAGTTGCTGATGAAAACGTTGGCCAGCGCATATTTTACGTTGCCGTCGCGAAACATTTGCATGCTCTCGAATGCGAAAGTAGAAAAAGTGGTGAAGCTGCCAAAGATGCCAATGAACAGGAAGTAGCGGACGCCTTGTGTGATATTTTCGCGACCGAGCAGTCCCCAGAAAAATCCGATGAGCAGCGAACCTGCCAGATTTACCACCAGCGTACCCCACGGAAAAATACCCCCATAGATTTTGTGTGGCAATCCCGAAACCCAGTAGCGCAGCAGTGTTCCGCTGGCGCCTCCTATTATCAGATAAAGTATTTTGAGCATAAGTAAGTTTTATCTTTTCCCGGTGATTTATTCTATTTTATTAAACAGCAAATTTTATCCCCGGCAGCAGTTTTAGTCGCTGGTAGAGATATTGCAATTGTTCGTTGCTTTGAAGGGTAACATTTACCGTAAGGCTCACGTAATTGCCTTTGCTGCTTTGCCGCGAGCTAACGAATTTGTGCGGTACGCCGGCATCTTCTATCACCAGCTCCAGATTGCGCTGCTGGATGTCGAGCGCCTCGGCGGTTTCAAAGATTACTTTCAGATCATAGTTTACCGGATATTCAACTTCTGTTTTTCCGGAGGAATCTGCTGAAAGATCAGAATTGAGAATGTTGTTTTTCATCAGAACGATTTTATGCTGTTATTTGCGTAAGGCTAACGGTGACGACCGGAATTTGTTTTTTATCAGATCGACAACAGCCCAACCGATATTGTGCTGAAGACTGGAGCCTGCCGACTGCCGACCTCCTCCTGCATAAGCTAATCATCAATAGCTTTAGTTGCCATGCCGGCCAATACAAGCCTGATCTCACCAAAGTTATACGCACCTTTAAGCCCTGCATGTAGCTCAGCCAGCGTAGCCTTCTCATGTTTGCCGGCATAATCACGGATGGCTTCCACTTTTGATTTGTCGAGAATATCCTCCACGCTGATTGTGCCCGATTCGATAAATCTGGAGAAATGTCCCTGGATGGTTCCCAGGGTAAGCTTGCGCTCAGCGGCAATTTCTTTAAGCGATTTGCCTTCTTTATAAAGTTCAAAACTAACTTGCCGTGTGTTGATTTTGGAACCTTTTTTAGTTTTCTTTTCCTTTGAATACTTTTTCTCCTTTTTTTCACTCACACCCTCTGCCGGTTTGACTCTATCACGGTCGCTGTAAAGCCCGCTTTTTTTGAGCGCTTCCGGTGTGAGTTCTTTGTTTTCGAGCGCACTTTGCACGACGGCTGCAGCTTTATGGATATAATACCGTTGCCTGAAGAACATCATCTCCAGATCATTCAGCTCGCTCAGATACGCCTTTATCTTTTTGCGCGCTCCCAGTTTGGCGGTATGTTCGGTTATCTGTGTAGAAAAGTCTTTGAGGATAGGCTCAAAATATTCTTTGGCGGCTTCTATTCTTTTGAGCAGGTGCTGCAGGTCAGCCTGGTTGCTGTTGGTAATGTGCTGGATTTGCAGGATGAATTTATCAGCTACCTCCAGCGGTTCGTCAATCTTGTTCAACAGCTCTTGCGCCCAGGTTTTGTGATTTTGTTTTTCTGATTTTGCAGCATCTTTCGTGTAGCTGTTGTAATGTTGCCACAGCTCCTGTTTGATCCATTGCATATCAAAAGCCCTGATAGCCTGTGCGGCGATAAAACGCTGTCGTTCCTCCTGCAGGCGTTCTGCAAGCTTTTCGCCCGGAGATTTGTTTTGGGAATATTGGGCAACAGCCTGCTCCATCTCGAGGCTGCGTGTGCTGATAGGCGAGCTTAGCGCCAGGCCTTCCAGGCTGGTAAGGCGCGACAAAGCCACATAAACCTGTCCCGGTGCAAAGGCATCCGAGAGATCAAGCACCGCTTTTTCAAAAGTTAAGCCCTGGCTTTTGTGCACCGTCACCGCCCAGGCCAGCTTCAGCGGAAAATGGCTGAAACTTCCCAGGCTAGATTCTTCTATCTCGCCATTTTCTTCATTGAGCGTAAATCTTTTATTATCCCAGCAATACCGCTCCACATTTACTGTGTCGCTATCGTCATCAAAACCAACTTCTATTTCATCATCATCCAGACTTTTTATTTTCCCGATGCGACCATTGTAGTAGCGACCTTCGCCCGAAGGATCGTTTTTGATAAACATCACCCGCGCATCCTTTTTCAACGACAGCACCTGATCTACCGGGTAGCTGTGCGCCGAAAATTCGCCCGTAACTTCTGCCGAATAGTTATAGGTTTTGCCGGGCAGTTGCTGCAAAGCATTTTTGTTGATCTGATCCGCTTTGTAGTTATGCGTGGTAATCAAAATGTAACCTTCATCGATTTTCGTTTGATAATCGCGGCAGTATCTTTTGTTGAGCAACTCTATGTCGGGAGCTGCCTGCTGGTTGTTGCGAAAACGGTTGAGGAGCTCTATAAACTGCTGGTCGCTTTGGCGATAAATCTTGTCGAGTTCGATATAAACGGGTGGATTTTCGCGCAAAGCGTGTGCTTCAAAAAAATAAGCGGATTTATAATAGGGCGCCAAGTATTGCCATTCGGCGTCTTTGATTACCGGTGGCAGTTGCAGCAGGTCGCCGATAAAAAGCATCTGCACGCCACCAAACGGAATGTGGCGTTTGCGTCGCAGCGATCGCAGCATATGGTCGATGGCGTCGAGCAGGTCGGCGCGCAACATACTTACCTCGTCGATAATTAATAGCTCCATCTCGCGCAGCATATTGATCTTGTTGCGGCTGAAACGTCGCTGGCGCAGCAGGCTCTGCGGCGTGTTTATTTCGACAGTGAAGGAGGTTTGTCCTGCCGGTATTTCGGCTGGGATGAAGCATCCGAAAGGAAGTTGCAAAAGTGAGTGCAGCGTTACGCCGCCGGCATTGATGGCCGCGATGCCTGTGGGCGCTGCTATCAGACATTTCTTATGTGTAGATTGGCTGATGCTGTGCAAAAATGTTGTCTTGCCGGTTCCTGCTTTGCCTGTAAGAAAAATATGCCGCTCGGTGCTGTTGACGAAAGCAGCGGCCAATTGCGCTAAATTTCCGGTAGTAGAACTCATGCCATGACTGGTTTTGGATTTTTACGATCGGATAAAAGTAGCCAATTTTGTTTTAAAACAAAGTGCAAGCTAGGATGTTTCTTTTCTACTATCGTCAGATTAACAATATCAGATTCTTCATTAAAATATCTTCGGATACTTCAAAGGATTCACGTCGTGCATCAGGTTGTAAACGGCATCAAATACATCTTCGGCGTTGGGGTTGGAAAAATAATCGCCGTCGGTGCTGTAGGCCGGGCGATGCGATTTGGCGGTGACAGTGCGTGGCTCGGTGTCGAGATGGTAATATCCTTTTTGCTCCTCCAGCACTTTTTGCATCATAAAAGCGGTGGCGCCACCGGGGACGTCTTCATCAAAAAACAAAACTTTATTGGTCTTTTTGAGCGATTCCACGATGGTGTGATTGATGTCGAAAGGCAGCAACGACTGCACGTCGATCAGCTCCACGTCGATGCCAAAATCCTGTAATTGTTCGGCGGCATCCTCTGCGATGCGCACGCATGAGCCGTAAGTCACCACAGTGATGTCGGTGCCTTGTTTGAGTATTTCAGGCACGCCAATGGGCACGCGAAATTCGCCAAGGTTTTCGGGTACGCGTTCGCGCAAGCGGTATCCGTTGAGTGGTTCGATAAGGAGCGCCGGGTCGTCGCCGGCCATCAGCGTGTTGTAAAATCCTGCCGCCTGCGTCAGGTTGCGAGGCACCAGCACATGCATGCCTCGGATGGAGTTGATGACCATGCTGAGTGGTGAACCAGAGTGCCAGATGCCCTCGAGCCGATGGCCGCGGGTGCTCACAATTAGCGGAGCCTTTTGGGCGCCTTTGGTGCGGTAGGTGAGTGTGGCCAGGTCGTCGCTAAGGATTTGAAGCGCATAAAGCAGATAGTCGAAATACTGAATTTCGGCAATAGGCCGCAGGCCACGCATGGCCAGCCCGATGCCCTGTCCGATGATGGTGGCCTCGCGGATGCCTGTGTCAAAAATACGCTGCTCGCCATATTTTTCCTGCAAGCCTTCATAGGTCTGATTCACGCCGCCGATATGGCCTACATCTTCGCCAAAAGCGATCAACAGTGGGTATTTTTCAAAAAGCTTATCGAAGTTATCGCGAAGGATTTCACGTCCGGGAGCCGTTTTGTTGTCATCAGAATAGCGGGCAGCTACAGGAGTTACTTTGAGTGCCGAAAACTGGTCTTCGCTATAGAGGTGCGAGTTGAAGCGCTCGTGGTTTTTTTCCATTGCCTTGTCGAACCATTCGGTGATGTTGGCTTTGAGTGAGTTGGTGGGGTCGCTACACGAATCACAGATAAGTCGGAGGGCGCGTTTGGCATGCGACATCGTGTCCTTGCGAATGGGCTCGGCGATGCGTGCAAGGTCTTCCTTTAAAGCAGCAATTTTTTTGGTCTTGGCGCAGTTGCACGTGCTGATGTCGGTGATACGCAAAAACTCGTCACGCTTTTGCTGCAAAGGCTCCATAAAGTTCTTCCAGGCTTTGCGGCGGGCTTCTTTCACCCGCTGTATTGCTTGTTTTTCAATTTCATCCAACTCTTTGGCAGTAGCGATTTTTTCGGCTACGATCCATTCGCGCATCTTTTTTAGCCCATCAAAATCTTCTTCCCACTTTAGCCTTTCGGTAGATTTGTAGCGTTCATGCGATCCGGAGGTGGAGTGTCCCTGCGGTTGAGTGATTTCTACCACATGAAACAGTACCGGAATATGTTCTTTGCGGCACAGCTCGATGCCTTCCGCGTATGCGCGACAGAGCTCAGCATAATCCCAGCCTTTTATTTTATAAATTTTAAAACCTTTACTCTTTTCAGTGGCAGCAAATCCTGCCAAAGCCTCAGAGATGCTGCTTTTGATGGTTTGCAGATCACGCGGCACGGAGATGCCATATCCATCGTCCCACACCGACATGGCCATTGGCACTTGCAGCACACCAGCGGCATTCATTGCTTCCCAAAAAATACCCTCTGAGGTGCTCGAATCGCCAATAGTGCCAAAAGCTACTTCGTTGCCACCAGAGGTGAAATTTTTAAAATTGGCAAGGTCAGGATTGTGCCGGTAAAACTTAGAAGCGTAGGCCAGCCCCAGCAGCCGCGGCATCTGTCCGGCTGTAGGCGAAACATCGGCAGAGGAGTTTTTCAATTTCATTTGATCCATCCAGGTGCCATCCTCATTGATGTAACGTGTAGCAAAGTGGTTGTTCATAAGCCTGCCTGCCGTTCCGGGATTGAAATCCTGGTCGGTGTCGCCGTAGAGCTGAGCAAAAAACTCTTCGAGAGTAAACATTCCGGCGGCCATCATAAAGGTTTGGTCGCGGTAGTATCCCGAGCGCCAGTCGCCTTTTTTGAATTGTTTCGCCATAGCCAGTTGTGCTATCTCTTTGCCGTCGCCAAAGATGCCAAATTTGGCCTTGCCGGTAAGAACTTCACGACGTCCTAAAAGACTTGCCTGGCGGCTTTCGTGAGCCAGCCGGTAGTCGGCGAGAACTTCTGTTTTGTTGAAACTCAATGCGATAGTCTCTTTATGTTTGGTAGATTTTGACATAAGTGCTTATGATTGTGTGAATTAACGTACAAAAATAGACATTTTCTGTTATCAAATAGATTGCAGCAAGCTTAAAAATTCATAACTCTGACCCTTTGCAATCTTTTGTATCAAGAACATTACTTTTGCTGCAAAATTAAACGAATGATCCCTTACGAGAAATTTACTTTGGAAAATGGGTTGCGTGTCATCGTGCACCGCGATACCAGCACGCCTATCGTGGCAATGAATATCCTGTACGATGTAGGTGCCCGCGACGAAGACCCAAAACTTACCGGTTTTGCGCATCTGTTCGAGCATCTCATGTTTGGTGGTTCCATTAACATCCCTAAATACGACGAACCTCTTGAGGCGGTGGGTGGTCAGAACAACGCCTTCACCTCCAACGATGTCACCAACTATTATCTCACCCTTCCGCGGCAAAACCTCGAAATAGCTTTCTGGCTCGAGAGCGACCGGATGTTTGGGCTGGCATTTTCAGAAAAAAGCCTTGAGGTGCAGCGCAACGTGGTGAGCGAGGAGTTCAGGCAGACGCATCTCAATCAGCCTTATGGCGATGTGTGGTTGCTTTTGCGGCCGGTGGTGTATCAGGTGCACCCGTATCGCTGGCCTACCATTGGTAAAGAAATCAGCCATATTACCAATGCAAAGATGGAAGATGTGCGCGCTTTTTATGACAAATTTTATAATCCGGATAATGCTGTGGTGGTGGTGGCAGGCAATGTTACTACCGACGAAGTACGGCAGCTTTCCGAGAAATGGTTTGCACCTATTCAAAATAAAGGAAAGCATGTGCGCAACCTGCCGCAGGAGCCGCCGCAGCTCGAGGCGCGCCGCATCGAAGTGGAGCGGCAGGTGCCGTCCGATGCCATCTACAAGGTTTGGCACATGGGTAGTCGCCTCGACCCGTCTTATCATACCACCGATCTTATTTCCGACGTGCTGAGCAAAGGCGACTCTTCACGCTTTTACCAGCATCTTATCAAAGATAAAAAGCTCTTTTCCGAGCTCAATGCCTTTATCATGGGCAGCTTCGACAAAGGTCTGTTTGTGGTGGCCGGTTATCCCGCAAAGGGCGTAAGTCTGCAAACGGCCGAAGCAGCTATCGACGAAGAGATGTATGCGCTTACGCAGCAGCCTCCGCCGGAAGCAGAACTTCAGAAAGTGAAGAATAGAATAGAGGCTACGCTGGTATTTTCCAGGATGAATGTTTTGGACAAAGCCATGAATCTGGCTTTCGCCGAAGTGCTGGGCGATGCGAATCTGATAAATCTGGAAGCCGGAAAGTATCAGGCAGTTACTACTGGGATGTTCCGTGAAACGGCAAGCACTATTTTCCGCGACGAAAACTCCACCACTTTATTTTATAAATCAATAGATCCCGAAAACCATGACACAGAAATTTAGAGCTACAAGTCCGCCACGCTTTGAAGTGAGCGCTGTGCCGATGCCGCACCCCGAATATTTCCAGCTCGACAACGGAGTGCCTGTTTATGCCATCAATGCCGGTAGCCAGAAAGTGGTGAAGATCGATTTGATATTTTCTGCCGGCCATGTGCAGCAACAACAGCCGCTGCAGGCATCACTTACCAGCAAATGTCTGGTGGAAGGGACGGCGCGTTATTCTGCCAACGAAATTGCCAATTTACTTGATGGACGGGGCGCTTACCTGCGCAACTTTTCTGACCTGGATGATGGCCGGCTTTCACTTTATTCGCTTAATAAACACCTGGAATACCTGATGCCCGTTTTTTCTGAAGTTGCGCTGCAAGCAGTTTTTCCTGAGTCGGAGGTGGCCACTATTGTTAAGACATCCAAACAGCAGTTTTTGGTAAATATGCAGAAAATGCGCTACGTGTCGCGACTTCATTTCAATAGGTTGCTATTTGGAGAAAACCATCCTTACGATACTTTTCGCACAGCTGATGATTATGAGCGCGCTAATGCGGATGTTTTGCGCTCGTTTTACGCAGCCAATTATGCCACAAGTCCTTTCCGAATCATTGTTTCGGGTAGGCTGCCGAATAATCTGCAGGCATTGCTCAATAAATATTTTGGCCAGCATACGCCGGATGCTGCTTCCACAGTGCGTGATGCTTCTCCACAACCTACAGCAGCCCTGTTGCAGTACATCCATCGCCCGAAAGCTTTGCAGGCCGCCCTGCGGATTGGGAAAGTTATCGTCAATAAACGTCATCCCGATTTTATGGGTCTGATGTTGCTCAATACAATCCTGGGTGGTTATTTCGGCTCACGGCTCATGACCAACATACGCGAAGACAAAGGCTACACATACGGGATTAGTTCCAATCTGATGTCGGTGCAACAGGCCGGCATGCTGGTGATCGCCTCGGAGGTGGGCAACGATGTGCAGCAGAAAGCGATGGATGAGATTTTTATAGAGATCGATAGGCTGCGCCGTGAACCAGTGCCGGCAGGTGAGCTGGAGCTGGTGAAAAACTACTTGCGCGGAACATTGCTTCGCGGAGCCGATGGCCCCTTCCAGCTTTCTGAACTGCTCAAAGCTGCCCTCGATTATGGCTTCGATTTGTCGTGGTACAACAACTACATCGAGACCATTAAAAATATTACGGCAAACGAAATACAGCATTTGGCCGTTAAGTATCTTGAACCTGATAGTTTTACGCGCCTGGTGGTGGGTAACCAACAGGCCGAAATTAACGCAGATGAACATACTCATTAGAAAATCGGTACTCTTTTCTTTCACCATATTTATGTTACTTTTGACAAGCATGGCGGCTCAGGCTCAAAGTCTGCAAACTCCTGCCGTCGACTCCATCAGCATCGATAATACAAACCCTATTATTTCATGGTTTGCTAACAATGATTCTACTGAAGTATATGAAATTCACAAGTGCGTTTACGAGGAAATTAACAATGAAATTCATACTGTTTGTAATTTTATTGATTCAACCTCTGGCACAACATACATTCATGAGGTTAACGCCTGCGATATCCCGCTAAGGTATTGTATAGTTGCACATGCATCTGGTGGGAGATTCTCAGCTTGGTCGGATACCTTGTACACTATTTTTCTGAAGCAACCTTCTTTTGATATTTGTGCCAATGAGGTTCAGCTCCGATGGACACCTTACCGAAATATGGTCAGTAGCTTGGGCGGATATCGGATTCTTGCTTCCAAGAATGACGAAATCTTTATGCCAATTGATTCGACTGCTGCTGATGTTACTCAATTCACGCACTCCAATTTAGATGCCGGCACCCTTTATACCTATAAAATACAAGCTTTCAATCAGGATGGCTCCCGCACCTCTACTTCATGCGAGGATTCTATTCGGAGCCGCACTTACGCAAAACCGGAGTTTGTTTATTTGAAATATGCTACCGTTGAAGATAATGATCATATCAAAATTGAGTGGCTGGCAGATGAAGCCCCCATTAGTAAATACAGCGTGTTGCGCAGTGAGGATGATGGGGTGACTTACGACACCATCAGCCGCATTAGCGACCTGGCCAAATATGACCCTCCTCAGTTTTACATCGATACCACTGCCGATTTCAATAGACAAAGTTATTACTACAAAATAATCGCATTGGACAGTTGTGGCGCCAATCAGATAGCGTCAGTAAATCTTGCACGAACGATATTACTAACCAACGATCCACTGCCGGCCGTGTCAGGACGTGTTAATGAGTTGAAATGGAATGCCTACGAAGACTGGCCATCGGAGGTTGATAGATATGAGATTTACCGCAAGCTTAGCGGAACTTCTGATCTTTTTGCAATTTTGGATGATGTGGATGGCAACACCCTCACCTATTCTGATTCCTTATCCATTTTAAGTGGTTCCGGTGGACAATTCAGCTATTATATAAAGGCTATCGAAATCGGAGGCGACAATGGCTACGAAAGTGAAACAGACAACAGCATCTCCAACGTGATTACCATTTCTCGCGAAAGCCGCATCTTTATGCCTAACGCCATCATCGCTGGTGGCGAGTCTCCGGATGACGAGTTTAAACCTGTGGTGCAATTTTTCGAGCCAGACGGATATCAGTTGATTATTTTCAACAAATGGGGTCAGCAGCTTTTTGAAAGCCGCGAGGTAAGCAAGGGATGGATGGGGAAATACAACGGCGAATACGTGCCGGAGGATGCATATGTGTATGTGATTAGGTACAAAGATAACACTGGATTATTACAGGAAAAGCGCGGCACTGTGACGGTGATATGGAAATAAAATTGAGGAAATACAGGCAGTAAGCTCCAATTCACAAATCCCAAAAGACAAATAAATCCCAAATTCCAAGAGACACAAATCCCAAAAGACAAATAGATCCCAAAACTCTTGGCGATTTAGTCTTTTGAGTTTTTGATATTATGATTTATTTGAGATTGTTTACTCCGACTACCGGCGGATGTTTTATTGATTTTTGGAATTTGACTTGACAGCCCGCGTGATGTGCCTTTTGCCTGCCGGTCCGGGCAGCCGCTCCACCGCAAAACCAGCTTCATGCAAATTTCTTTTTACCAATCCTTTGCTCGAATAGGTTACCAAAATTCCTCCGGGAGCAAGCGCATCATAGATTTTTTTAAAGATTATTACTTCCCAAAGTTCGGGTTGGACGTTGGGAGCAAAGGCATCGAAATAAACCAGATCGAAAGTGCCGGCTTCAAGACTGATTTGTTGGACTTGTTCCCGTTTTTTTATCAAAGTAAAATGCTCCGTAATTTTAGTAGCGTTATCTTCCGCTGCTGTCATCAGCAATTTATAAAAATCTTCGGTTTCCGCTTTCGCTAAAAGTTGCGAATAATTGAGCTGCTCAATCAAGAGCGGGTCGGGCGGAAAGGGCTCGATGGCGGTGTAGTGGATGGGGATATTGGTAGCATGAAGCAGCGTAAGCAGCGCATTGAGGCCGGTACCAAAGCCCACCTCAAGAATGCGGAGTTGCGATTTGCACGAAAGTGCAGCTTCCAGGCCGGCATTAATAAAAACATGCATCGACTCGGCCAGGGCGCCATTCGTAGAGTGATAATGTTCGTTAAGCTCCGGCACGAGTAAAGTGTGTGAGCCATCGGCAGTAAGTATAATTGTGGGCTGATTCATCGTACAAAGATAGAATTCATGACTGGAAAACAATCCGCAAATTCACGCGAATTGGGCTAATTCACGCGAAAAATAAAATCGTATTTCTTTGGCGTTTCTGTGTTAGCCGGTTGGCTGACGATAGAAAGTCGCGGTAGGGTCGATTATCAAATACTCTTTGTGTCCGTCGCGCCTTCATTGCGGTTAAAAATAATTAGCGCTAATTGGCTTAATTGGCGGAAATAAGCGGACGATCCTTATTTCACCACGTTGCCTTTTACCTGCAGCACTGTTCTGCCGCCACTGGCACTGGTTTGTACGGTGATGGTTTTCATAAAGGGGCCGTTGCCAGTGCCATCGTAGGTAACTTTGAGTTTGGTGGCGCGACCGGGTAGAATGGGTGCTTCGCTGTATTGAAGGTTGGTACAGCCGCACGCGGCCTGGGCGTAGGTGATTAGCAATGGCTCGTTTCCACTGTTGGTGAGCGTAAACTCCACTATGGTTTCTGATCTGAATTTTACGTCGCCCATATCGGCAATGGTGGTATCCCAGCTTGCATGCGCCCCTATGCTAAGCGCATCGTTGCCATCTTGTTTTTGAATTTTGGGCTGGTGGGCTTTTTGCCCAAAGGCTGCTCCGGCCGAAAGCAGCATCATCATAAAAATATAAATCGTTGTCCTCATTTGCGTCTTTCTATTTTCGTTGCAAAAATCAGCATTATTAGCTGATGATGGTGTTAATAACGTTCAAATTCTTTGTTAATGATGTGTTAACCGTGTTTGTTGTTCGTTGTTCGTTGTTTGTTGTTTGTTGTTCTTTGTTTCCCTCAACTGGAAGGCTGAGCTTGTCGAAGCCCGATCAGGGCAAGTCTTGTTCCCTTCGATTGCGGTGGCTGTGGTGGCTGAGCTTGTCGAAGCCCGCTCAATGCAGATGTTTTTCATTATTACCCTGGATCCTCCGCCATGCGCCATGCTCTCCGCGCCATGCGCCCTGCACCGAAAAAAGTGTTTTCTTTGTCAGATAAAGCAGCAGGCATCAGTACTATTATGAGAAGAAATCACATCCGGTTTATCGTTATTCTGGGCACCTTTGCCATCATTGGCATCTTCGTCATACAGATTTATTGGTTGCAAAAGGCCTGGAACATCAACGAAAAGGAGTTTACACAAACGGTTTTTATCGGTTTGCGCAATGTGGCCGTCAAGCTCAGCGACTACAACCAAACCGAGCTGCCCAACGAAAATCCGGTGAGCCGCCTGTCGAGCAACTATTTTGTGGTAAACACCAACAGCGTCATCGATGCCAACATTCTGGATTACTACCTCCGCACCGAGTTCGACAAGCTCAACATCAACACCGACTACGAGTATGGCATTTACGATTGCCACACCGATAAGATGGTATACGGCAACTATGTAACTGCCGGTGGCCACGACAAGCAGATAAAACTATCGACCACGCTGCCCAAATACAGCGAGTATGTCTATTATTTTGGTATAAACTTTCCTACCAAAGGTAACTACATCACAGGCGACATGAGCCTTTGGTTTGTCTTTTCGGGGATCCTGCTGGTGTCGGTGATTTTTTATGCCTGGGCTATTTTTATCATCCTCCGGCAAAAGCGTCTGTCAGAACTTCAGAAAGATTTCATCAACAACATGACGCACGAATTTAAAACGCCTATTTCGAGTATCAATATTTCGGCTGACGTCATTCTTTCACCCGACATTTTGCAGCAGCCCGAGCGGCTGCGCAATTACGGCGCTATCATTAAACAGGAAAATACGCGTCTCAACAATCAGGTGGAGAAGGTGCTACAGATAGCCCGCATCGAGCGCAATGGTTTTGGGCTGAAGCTGGAGCCGATGCAACTCAACGAGATTATAGAGCTGGTGGTGAATAATTGCAAAACCGGTAACGGCGCCAGCATTTTCATCGAAAAACATCTTGATGCCGGAATTCCCGAAATCACTGCCGACAGGCTGCATCTTACCAATATCATTCACAATCTGCTCGACAATGCCGTGAAGTATTCGCGCGGTTCGACGAATATCATTATCCGCACCCACAAAAGTGGCCAGCATATTATTTTTACCATTGCCGACAACGGCCCTGGCATCTCCAAAGAATACCAGAAAAAAGTGTTTCAGAAGTTTTATCGCATCCCTACCGGCGACGTGCACGACGTGAAAGGTTTTGGGCTGGGACTTTATTATGTAAAAAACATCTGTGAAGCACACCACTGGGACATTTCTCTGGAAAGCTCGTCAGACAAGGGAGCCGTTTTTATCATCCAAATACCTGCATCATCATGGATCAACAAATAAAAATACTTTATGTGGAGGACGACGTGACGCTTTCGTATGTTACGGGCGACAACCTGCAGCTGCACGGCTACAGCGTCGATTTTGCCGAAGATGGCATTGTTGGCTGGGAGCTATTTTGTGAAAACAAATACGACCTGTGTATTTTCGATGTGATGCTGCCACGTATGGATGGCTATGAGCTTGCCATGAAAGTGCGCCACATAAATCGAGAGATTCCCATCATCTTTCTAACGGCACGCTCCACGCGTGAAGACAAAATCCACGGCCTGCGCATCGGTGCCGACGACTACATCACCAAGCCTTTTTCCATCGAGGAGTTGGTGCTTAAGATAGAAGTTTTCTTGCGCCGCACAGGATTGCGCAAAGAAACTGAAGAGCTTGTTGGGAGCTGCACCATTGGAAGCTTTACCTTCGACATGTCCAACCACATGCTGATCCGCAACGATGATAAAAAACAGCTAACCCATCGCGAAGCCCAACTGCTGGCGGCTTTTTGCCGTTATCCTGATACGCTCATCAAACGCGGCGAACTGCTGCTGAAAATCTGGGGCGACGATCATTACTTTGCCAGCCGCAGCCTCGACGTTTTTATTTCGCGCTTGCGCAAATATCTCAAAGAGGATCCGGCACTCAAAATCGAAAATGTCCACAACGTGGGCTATCGCCTCGTCACCAACGAAAGCCACTCCTGACATCCGTTTGTTGGTATATATTTGCAGCCATGAAAAACATCCTTCTCATCGACACAGCCACGCCTTTTTGTTCGGTAGCGTTAAGCCGCGACGGCATCGTGGAGCATGTGCGGCAAACCAACGAAACCAATGCACATGCGCGCGTCATCACGGTTTTTATCGATGAGGTTCTTAAAGCTGGTAATCTTCAGCCTACCGATCTTTCGGCGGTGGCGGTAAGTATGGGCCCCGGCTCCTACACCGGCTTGCGTATCGGTGTGTCGGCGGCCAAAGGCTTGTGTTATGCGCTGGATTTGCCGCTTATCGCAATAAGCACTTTGCAGGCGATGGCCTGGGGAATGGCGCAGAAAGCACAGCAGGAAATCCGGTTGCCCGATGATACTATCTATTGCCCGATGATAGATGCACGACGAATGGAAGTTTACACGGCACAGTTCGATGCACGGCTGGAACAGTTTGGAGAGGTGCAGGCCGTGGTGATTGACGACGAAGGCTTGCAGCAATGGCCGGCTGAAAGCAGTTTGGTGTTTGCAGGCGATGGCATGGCCAAGGCCAAAACCATTTTGCAGCAGCTTCCGCAGGCAATTTTTATCGATGATTTTACACCATCGGCAAGCTACATGGTCGGGCTGGCGCAACGAAAATTTGAAAACAACGATTTTGAAGACCTGGCGTATTGCGAGCCATTTTATCTGAAAGAATTCAAAGCTGCACCGCCTCATGTAAAAGGATTGCGGTAAGGGGAGGCAGATGGTAGCCCGCAGTTGGCAGTGCCAATTGGGACGTAGAGACGCATGGCCGTGCGTCTGGAAATACAGACGAACAACGAACAACGATTAACAATTAAAAATTAACGAATAACGATTAACAATTCACGTTTACGAATTATTAAAACAAAAATGACAATAAAGGCGAAGGTTTGGAAGTATGGGTGGCAATTGCTGCTGATGGCCGTGGTGGTGGTTTTTGCCGGGCGCTGCGCCAATCCCGTGACGCCTGGTGGCGGTCCGCGTGACATAGAGCCGCCGATAGTTCTGAGCAGCGTTCCGGAAAACCAGGCTATCTTCTTTAATAAAAAATCTATTGTACTTCATTTTGATGAATTTGTAAAAATTAAAAACCCGGATCAGCAGGTGCTTATTTCGCCACCGCTCGAAACAAAACCGGAATACAGACTCCGCGGCAAGTCGCTGATTATTGATCTAAAGTCGGAGCTGGAGCCAAACACCACCTACTCTATTTTCTTTGGTAATGCCATCGTCGATCTGGCCGAAGAAAACCCGCTGGTCGATTACAGCTATGTTTTTTCCACCGGCGCCTACATCGACTCGATGGCCATCGCCGGCGAGGTGCTCATGGCCTTCAACCGGCAGCCTGTCGAAGGCGCTTTTGTGATGCTTTATCCGCCGCACATCGACACGGTTCCCGACGACTCGCTGCCCATGCTCGTCCGGCCGCTTTATGTTGCCAAAACCAATAAGCAAGGACAATTTCTGTTGACAAATCTGCGCAACGAGCCGTATCGGATTTTTGCTTTGAAAGACCTCAACAGCAACTACCTTTTCGACCAGCCGGACGAAGAGATTGCTTTTATCGATTCGTTGTTGAAACCCGAGGCGATGGAACACGCACACTTTGTTGAAAAGGCTTACGCCGATACGCTTGACGCGGATTCCGTTTTTGCCGAAAGGCATATTGCCGATACACTTATCGTGGAACCCATTGCCGGCGATACTTTGCTCACCGACAGCATCAGCACAAAGCACGACCATGCTTTTTATATCCTGGAAATGTTTAAACAGGTGGATTCGACGCTGCGCATAGCCTCGGTGGAGAGTTTTTATCCACCGCGGTTTCAGATCAATTTTACGGCGCCGGCTACAAGTCTGCATTTGCGTGTGCTTGATGGTACGGCTGAATCCGATTGGAACATTATGGAAACCAGCAGATACCACGACACCATTACGTGGTGGGTTACTGATACAGCCATCGACAGCTTGCGGCTGGAAGTTTCCAATCCGGATGAAGTACTCGATACGCTGCAGCTCGCTTTTGCACCACCCGAAAAAAAGCCTGCGCGGAGACCGAGGGGTGATGAGGAGCTGGAGCGACCCGAGCGGATTGCCATCTCTGCCAATATCAAAGGCCGGAAGCTCAACCTTGGGAAGCCACTGGTTTTGACAATTGACGCACCACTGGCTCGCTACAACTTTGACCGGTCATTGATGGTGGAAGGAGAGGATACTTTGGGGGCGGCGCCTTTTGTGGCTATCGATAGCATCCAGCGTAAATTTCAGTTCGAGCATCAGCTAAAAGAAGATACGCGCTATGAAATCATTTTCTCCGACTCAATCTTTTACAGCATCTATGGCCTTACCAATGACTCGCTGGGATTTGCTTTTAGCACCGGCAGCCTCCGCGAATATGGTAGCATCCTTCTGAATGTAAGTCTCGACAGCACCGCCAGGCCCTATATAATTCAGTTGTTGGACGCGAAAGAGCGCGTTCTTCGTGAGTTTTATCTTACCGAATCGCAACAGGTACAAATGGATTTTTTAAAACCGGATACCTATCTCATAAAAGCTATCGCCGACCGCCGGCCAAATCGTCGTTGGGACACCGGAGTTTACACCGATGGCCGGCAGCCCGAACGGGTGTATTATTTCCCTGATGAGCTAATAGTAAGAGCTAACTGGGATATCGAAAAGACATGGAAATTGCCGTGATGATTTCTTTGGGTGAAAGTGGGGGGTGTATTGTGGGAATTTTCCGTTTAGAAAGGAAGGTTTTTACAAACACAAATCTATCAGTCAGCCATTTTGTGCCAGACTATTCGTTGCAACGATTGATGCAATCGATCAACTCTGTGAGTGCGTGATTGCGCAGCGAATAGAATATTTTTTTGCCGCGTCGTCGTGAAACGAGCATATTCTTATTTTTTAAAACGTTGAGGTGGTGCGAGGCGGCTGCCTGTTCGATGTTAAGTTCGGTGTAAATTTCGGTAACGTTCAAAGGTTTTTGCTCCAGCAACTCGATGATGGCGATGCGCATGGGGTGGCCAATGGCTCTGAGGCGACTGGCGGCAGCTTCGAGTTTTTCGAGATCAATCTTCGTTTTTCTATCCATAGCGCTAATTTTAATCGCAGCAAATTTATAAAAATAAAGACTCCTGCTGCAGGGACTTGTTTTATTGATCAACAAACAAACTTGTAAATCCAAATTTGGTTCCGTCGAAAAGTCCGGCGTCGCTTAGCTTAAGCTTAGGAATTACCAGCAGCGCCATAAACGACAGTGCCATAAAGGGAGCTTCCAGTTGGGTGCCCAGTTGCCGGGTGAGGTGATTGATCTTTTCGTAGGCAGCTGCCGTTTTGTATCCATCATCTGCCGACATCAGTCCTGCTACCGGCAAAGGCAGCAGATGTTCCTGCTCACCATTCACCAAAACAATTCCGCCTTTGCTTTCGATGAGAAGATTGATGGCGCGTACTATTTCTGTGTCGGAGGTGCCTGCAGCGATGATGTTGTGGCTGTCGTGCGCTACGGTGCTGGCAATAGCGCCGCTTCGGAAACCCAGGTTGTGAATAAAAGCAATGGCCGGTTCTGCTTTTTGATAACGGTTGATCACCACCAGCTTCAGAATATCGCGGTCGAGATTGGCAACCACCTGACCCTTTTCGGTTTTCGGCACAACAATCATTTCTTCGGTGATTAGTTCGCCGGGGATCACTTTTATCACCCGCATTTTATCCCCCGACGCTTTTACTGCAAGCTGCTCCGGTGATATTTTTTTAGCAACAAAATGATTGGGTGTGCTTGCCTTCACGCTTTTGATTAACGTCTTCCCGTTTTCGGCTACCAACGTGCCGCGGATGTAGGTTTTTAAAACGGCGAAATCTTTAAGGTCTTTTACCACAATCAGGTCGGCATCGTCGCCGGGTCGGAGCAGCCCCACTTCCAGGCCGTAATGTTCGACAGGATTAAGAATGGCGCTGCGCAACACTTTCATAGCCGGGTGGCCGGTAGCAACGGCACGTTGCACCAACTGGTTGATGTGGCCTTTTACCAGATCGTCGGGATGCTTGTCGTCGGAGCAAAAGAGGACCTTGTCGGCATGGTCTTCGAGCAGCGGCACCAACGCCTCAAAGTTGCGCGCGGCACTGCCTTCTCGAATCTGTATCTTCATCCCATATTCTATCTTATCCAGCGCCTCTTCCATACCGAAACACTCGTGGTCGGTGGTGATGCCCGCCGCGATGTATTTGCGTGCATCGTCGCCTTTGAGGCCGGGAGCATGGCCATCCACAGGCTTGTTGTATGTGCGGGCTGCTGCCAGCTTGGCCATCACTTCGGCGTCGTTGTAGAGCACGCCCGGAAAGTTCATCATCTCCGAAAGGTAATAAATGTCGGGTCTGGCCAGCAGCGCATCTATTTGTTTTGCATCGATCACTGCTCCGGAGCTTTCAAAACCGGTAGCTGGCACACACGAAGGCGCCCCAAAGAAAAATTTGAAAGGCACCTGTTTGCCATTTTCTATCATGTAATCCAAACCGTCCATTCCCAGCACGTTGGCAATTTCGTGCGGATCACTAACCGTAGCCACCGTGCCATGCACAACAGCCAGCCGCGCAAACTCCGAAGGAATCAGCATACTGCTTTCGATGTGTACGTGCGCATCGATAAAACCCGGCAGGATGTAATGTTCCCCGGCAACATCGCCAGGTTCGATGGCTGCAATTTTCCCGTCGCGGATTACTACCGTTCCTTTAAAAATCTTTTCCCGGAGTAAATCCACAATATTTCCTGAAAGGCGTATTTCGTTATAATCGTGCATGATGGTTGGTTTTTTTTATAGAATTTTCAAGTACGAAATTTATTTTATAAATGCCCACACTACCCCTCAATCCCCTAAAGGGGAAGTCAGCCCACACACCCTCGATTGTGCGTTGGCAACTCCCCCTTTAGGGGGCCGGGGGGTGTGCGATGGATATACCTTAATCTGTAGGATTTTCATTTGATGTATTTTTTTTAAATCAACTACCTGAATAATTACAATTCATTTGTGATGTTTACTCCGACTACTAGTGGATGTTTTATGTCTTTTTGAGATTTGCATTTGCGGTTAGTTGCTCCGCTTGGTATGATAGGCCACTTTTTCGATCGACGTGATCATGTCGTACTCTTCGAGATAAACGTGGTTGGGCAGGTTGAGCGGCTTGGATGAGAAGTTGAGAATTCCTTTGATGCCGGCCTGCACAAGAAGCTCGGCGGTTTCGACAGCTTTATCCACCGGCACAGTGATAATGCCGATGCTGATAGTAAGCTCCGCCACTTTATGCTGCAACTCATCGATATGAAATACCGGGATGCCGGCATAAAGCTGGGTTGTCTTTTCGGGATTTACATCAAAGGCTGCTACAATTTTCAGCTTGGGGCGCTTGCCACCGAAATATTTCATGATGGCTTTGCCGAGATTCCCCAGACCCATGATACACACATGCTGGCCGTTTTCGGTGTCGATGATTTTGCCGATCAGGTCGATGAGTTCTCCCACATCGTAACCCTTGCGCAGCGTTCCGTTGTAGCCGATGAGCATAATGTCGCGGCGCACCTGCACAGGTGTGATGTGCAGCAGTTGCGCTATCTCGTGCGAAAAAATAAACAATTTGCCGCTGTTGAGCGTCACCATCAGGCTGCGCCGGTATTGGCTCAGACGCTCCACGGTTTTATCCGGTAAATACATGCTTTTTATTATTGCTGGTGCAATATTACAACTTTTGCGGTGAAAATGTTTACCGGAGGAGCATCGGCGGTAAACGAGCAGAGGAGAGTTTTATTTAGAACGGGTAAAATTAACGGTGGGCTGGCATTTTCTAAGGATATTCTTACTAAATTTGGCGCCTAAAAATCATGTCTTACGCAAATGGAGGTCAATACAAAAATATTTGCTAACGATACTCACCACAGTAACACGTTGGTTAGCTTGCGTTTTGAGAAGGATTACTGGTTCATCAGCGATGAGGAAAGGATGTTTGATAGCATTTTGAGTATGGGACGGGAGTTCCGGTGCCTTCTAAACTCTTCTCTTCCAAAAATTAAAATCCCATTTTTAATATCAACCAAGTGCGAAAACATGGATAATCAGTGGCAACTTAATTGATACGTTGTTCGTCCACATAGAGTTAAGCTAAGAATAAAACTTAAATACGAAATTAAACAATCTAAATATGAGTGAAATACAAATAACTGCTGAACTTCAGGCGCAATTTCTAAGACTTTACCAAATGGCAATGACTGATGATGATTTTAGTCCACTCGAATGGAAAATGCTTTATGAATTTGCAGAGGAAAGAAATATTTCCAGCGATGAACTTGACAAGGTTTTATTATCAACAACAGGGCACTTAGTAGTACCTGAATCCATTGATCAAAAACTTGAATATCTTTTTGACTTTGCCAGAATGATTTGGGCAGATGGTTCTGTTTCTGATGATGAAAGAGTCACCTTGAAAAAGTTTTGCCGAAAGTTCGGATTTTTGGAAGAAAATATTGTCGAGCTTTCAGATTACTTTATAGCATCGGTAAAGGAAGGAAAAACAAAGTATGATATCATTAAAGAACTTAACTCATAATTATGAATGCACTAAAAAGACTTATAACTTTAAAGCCTAAGGTGGTGGAGTCCCCATTCGAACAACCATCGATAACGAACATTGAATCAAAAACATATTTTGAAGATGGGACAAGAAAATGTATTGATGCATTAGGGTCACCAAGCATTCTAGAAAATTGTCTTGTAGAAGTATTTGAACGATTTAAAGAAGAAAGCAGGCTAGCTACACAAGAGCAAGATCGCCTCAAAAGCCCCTTCATTGAAGATCAGCAGCGTCAAAAAACAGAGCTTGCTAAAAGAAACTTGCTAAAAGAAATGAAAGAAAAGTCTATTGACGACCTTTCAAATCAAATAAAAAAAATAGATCAAGACATTACAGAAGTACCGGCCAATCCTAATAAATTTGGGGTTGATGCAGATAAAAAACCTAAAGCACAGTTTTATATTGGCTTACTGATTTTACTTCCAATAACACTCTACATTCTTGTTTTTTACATATCTGCTTCATATTCTGCGTTCTTTAAAGCCTTTGAAATAAACACAACAGTTTTTGCTGCTATTTTTGATGGACAGGCTATTTCAAAAGCATACAATGACCCTAATGGTGGACTTCTCGAAGTAGTATTCATATGTACAATACCTTTTGCCTTTATGGGTCTGGGTTATTTGATTCATATGTTCCGGAAATCAAAAGGGAAAACTTCAATGAAAATTACAAGTCTTTTTGTTGTTACTTTCATTTTTGATGCAATTCTTGCTTATCAAATCGAAAAAAAGATTTTCGATTTTGAAAAGTTACCGGGAGAGGTTTTTAATTTGGGTTTAGCATTTCAAAGTGTTGAGTTTTGGGGGATAATCTTTGCTGGTTTTGTGGTCTATGTAATATGGGGACTGGTTTTTGACTTTATTATGCATGAGTATGAAAACATCGACAAAATCAAAGTTTACATAAATTCCTTAAAGAGTCGAAAAGAAAACTTACTTACAGAAAAGGATGAAACCAAAAAACTCAAAGAATCGATAGAAACAGAAATCACTACTATTTTAGGAAAAATTGAAGAGCTGCAATTAAAAATAGATGGATTTGTTTTTGAAAAGAAAAGGTACTTGATTTATCATGCTCAATATCTAAACGGCTGGCTTTTAGCCATCAGCAGGGAAATCGCATTGCCAACAGAGCCAAAACAATTACTAATTCAAAAATGTAATGATGTCTCGAGAGAACACCTAAGAAATTATAATGTCTCAAATGAAAATAGAGAAAATGTTGTTTTTACATAAAATCGTATGGATATGAACTTAAGACACCTTTATTTTATTATAATAATCTTTGCAAGTCTTCTTTTTGAGGGGTGCAATGGTACTGATGGAAATGTCAAGTCAGAAAATAATTGTGGGGAAGTGAAAAAACTAACCGGAGAGCGGAAAAACTTAAATGTTAGTATCTTCTTGGATCTTTCGGACAGAATAAGCCCAACATTAAAGCCTGACGCGGCAATGGAACATTGGAAGAAGGATTTGGGGTACATTAAGTCAATTGCAGAATCATTTGAAACTCACTTAAGGAATAAGAAAGCGGTGCTGATAAATGATAACCTGAAATTATTTATGCATCCTTTACCTGAAAATATTGACAGCCTTGATAGCGTTTTAAAATTACTTAATAAGGAGTTTACTAAGGATAATGCAACTTTAGATAATATCTGCTCGATTAGTAACGATTACTATGATTACACTTCTTCATTTTATCAAAAAACATTAGAGCAAAAAGAACCTTCCGCTCAAAACGGAATAGACGATTACCCGGGTTCAGATATTTATGATTTCTTTAAATCGAAAGCTAAAGACTATTGTATTAAAGAAAATCATAGAAACATATTGTTTATTTTGACAGATGGCTATATGTATATGTCAGGAACGAATTTTAAAAATTCCTTTAATAAAAGTAACTATTTACTGTCGAGTCACTTGACTAGATGGGGTTTTAATTCAGATAATTACCAATCAAAAATTGAAAATGAAGGATATGGCTTCGATGTTCCAGTAACAGGATTAGATAACCTTGAAATTTTTGTTATAGGCTTTGTCCCCGAAAGAAGTTGGGAACTTGACGTTCTGAATTCTTATTGGTCAACGTGGCTAAAGAAAATGGGAGTTAAAAATTTCCAAGATGACAATTGGAATAGATACTTAAAACAAGCTGACCTTCCATCAGAAATTGACAATTTAATACAAGACTTTATGTATAATTAATTGAAGGTGATGAATACCGGAGGTTCAACAGCATGTATAGTGCATTTGTTTGTTAGTGGTAATTTAAAGGGCATTACATCTATTAAACTGTGATTTGGCTTGTCAGGTTTGTGTATGTTTTAAAATTAAAAACGAATCATCCCTGCAAAAACTCCTTGATATTCTTCTCGATGCGGGCGATTACCTGTGTGCTGTCGGCTTTGTGAAAGGGTTCGCCGGTGATGGATTCGTAAAGTTCGATGTAACGGTCGGAGACCATCTCCACAATGTCATCAGTCATTTCGGGAACCGGATGCCCGATTTGTCCATAAAAGTTATTTTCCATCAGCCACTCGCGCACAAATTCTTTGGAGAGTTGTTTTTGCGGCTTACCTTTTTGCTGGCGCTCTTCGTAGCCTTCGCTATAAAAGTAGCGCGACGAGTCGGGCGTATGAATTTCGTCGATGAGATAGATTGTGTCATCGCGTTTGCCAAACTCATATTTTGTATCCACCAGTATCAAACCTTTTTGCAGGGCCATCGCGGTGCCGCGCTCAAAAAGTGCTGCGGTATATTTTTCGAGCTGCTCGTAATCTTCTTTAGAAACCAATCCTTGTTTGATGATTTCTTCTTTCGAAATATCCTCATCGTGGCCTACGGTAGCTTTGGTAGTAGGTGTGATGATGGGCTGCGGGAAAGCCTGGTGCTCTTTCATGCCGTCGGGGATGGGGACGCCACAAATCTGGCGGGCGCGTTTGGAATAGCTGCGCCAGGAGCTGCCGGTGAGATAGCCGCGGATGATCATCTCGATAGGAAAAGGCTCGCAAAGTATGCCCACCGTAACCATCGGGTCGGGCACATCAATTTTCCAGTTGGGGGCGATGTCGGCAGTGGCATCCAGAAATTTGGCGGCAATCTGGTTGAGCACCTGCCCCTTGTAGGGAATGCCGCGCGGCAGCACCACATCAAACGCCGAGATGCGATCGGTGGCAACCATCACTAGATATTGGTCGCGGATATTATAAACGTCGCGGACTTTGCCTTTGTAGAGGCTTTTTTGTCCGTCAAAGCTGAAGTCGGTCTTTGTCACTGTGTTGTTCATCGCTGGGTGTTTTTGTGGTGTTATTATTTGCCGTTGGATTGCTGTAAGCTTTGATGATGCGTGTTACCAACTTGTGGCGGAGGATATCCTTTTCGTTGAGGAATATAAAGTCGATGCCGGGGATGTCGCGCAGAATACGCGTTGCCTGCACCAGCCCGGAGGATTGGTTACGTGGTAGGTCGATTTGGGTGATGTCGCCGGTTACCATAAATTTGGCCGAGCTTCCCATGCGTGTGAGGAACATCTTGAGCTGGTTTTCGGTAGCGTTTTGTGCTTCGTCGAGGATGGCAAAAGCATTGTCGAGGGTGCGGCCACGCATAAAAGCCAGCGGCGCAATTTCGATGGTTCCGTCTTCGAGGTAGCCCAGGAGTTTCGGTGGTGAGAGCATGTCGCGCAAAGCGTCGTAAAGCGGCTGCAGATACGGGTCGAGTTTGTCTTTGAGGTCGCCGGGCAGGAAACCAAGATTTTCGCCGGCTTCTACTGCGGGTCGGGTAAGGATGATGCGGCGCACCTCTTTGTTTTTCAGTGCCTGCACGGCCAGCGCTACGGCGGTGTAAGTTTTTCCGGTGCCGGCGGGGCCGATGGCAAAAAGCAGATCGTTTTGCCTGGCGCTCTCCACCATGCGTTGCTGGTTGGGCGTACGTGCCTTTATCACTTTGCCGTGCATGCCGTAAACCAGCACGTCGGTGTTGTCGAATGCAACCGTGGGAAGTTCTTCTCCATCGCTGCCAAGCAGGTCGCGGGTGTCGCGTTCGCTGATTTTGCCAAAGCGCTCGTAGTGCATCATCATCAGCTGAAACATCCGTTCAAAGTCATGGATTTCATTTTTGTTGCCCAGCACTTTTATTTCCATGCCGCGCGCTACAATTTTCAACTTTGGGAAATGGGATTTCAGGAGATTGAGGTTGGCATCGTTAACGCCAAAGATTTCTAAAGGGTTGTAGGTTTCAATGGAAATGGTTTTTTCTGTCATTCAGTAGTAAAAGTATGTTGTTTTAATAATCGATAAACTCCAGATTTTAATGCCCAAAAGTATCAAAATATCCTGCTCCTCGGCAAGAAATACTAATTTTGACACCGAAACGAAAAACAGAAAAGTAGCAAAGCACGATGCCAATAATTACTCTTTTGAGCGATTGGGGTTCCCGCGATCATTATCAAGCCATGGTCAAGTCGAAGATCATTGGGCGCATGCCGGGTGCTGTCATCGTGGATATTTCTCACAGCATTCCGCCATTTAATCTCAACAGCGCCTCTTTTGTTCTCCGCAATACTTTTGCAGGATTTCCGCCCGGCACCTTTCATCTTATCGACATCATGGCCGACGCAACCATCGAGATGCCGCACGTGGTGGTGCTTTATGACGGGCATTATTTTATCGGCAGCGACAACGGTATTTTTTCGCTGGTGTTCGATCATGCACCCGAACGGATTGTAGAAATCGACATGATTCAGGATACCGACACTTACACTTTTGCTACTTACGACATCTTCATCAAAGTGGTGCAGCATATTTCCGAAGGTGGCACTTTGGAGGAGATTGGCCCCGATCGTCAGGCACTCACTGAGCGTATTCCTTTTCGGCCGGTTACCACGCCCGATCTTATCAAAGGCCACGTGATTTATATCGATCATTACGAAAATGTGATCACCAACATTACGCGCCCGCTCTATCTGGAGGTAGGCCGTAAACGGGATTTCGTGCTAACGTTTGGCGCTGAGCGTTACAGCGTTAAGACCATAAGTCAATCCTACAAAGACGTTGGCGCGGGTGAGATTCTTGCTTTTTTTAATGCTACCGGCCATCTCGAAATAGCCGTGAGCATGGCCAATGCCGCCGGCCTGCTGGGCATTCGTCACAACGACTCGGTAAGGATGGAGTTTAAGTAGAGGCTGTCCGCGGTTCCGTGCTTCTGCGGTGAAAAGATAAAACCGGAGAGATGTAAAGGCGCGGAGGAAAACAAAAACATCTCTGTGTCTCTCTGCCTTTGCGGTAAATTAAAAAAAGAAAACCGACGAGGCGCGGGGTAATCCGATAAAAAAAGATTTCTAAAGTGCGCTATCCGAAAGGATATTCCCATTTTCGTTGATAAGCATCACGAAGCGGTCGAGGCGGCTGTTGCGGTAGATGATCTCGTAGGTTACTTCGGTTTTTTCCACTCTTATCACATTCATCAGCTCGGCTCCGGGAGCCAACGCTACTTTTACCACATCAGGTGCTTCGGCTGCCGGTAGGTTGCGGCGGAGTTCGAGCAGCTGGCCATTTGCGTCAAGCATGGTAATCATTTCGCATTGGTTGAGATGAAACACTGCTTCAAAGCCTTGCGCATTTGGGTGCCATTCTACGTTTACTGCTTCCGGGAAAAGGGTGTCAAAGGCGGCGGCCACAAATTGCGGAGGGGTTATTTTACCGGCACAGGCCATATTGTTGCGTATGGAAAGCATGGTTATTAATTTTCTCTTTTTGACGGGAATAGCTTCAAAAGTCACTCTTGCGAAGTGTCTTTATTTTTTTCCTGATACAAAAAGAGCAAACGTGCGCGGGCACGTTTGAGGCGCATTTTGGCAGCGCTTTCGCTTATGCGCAGGGCGATGCTGATGTCGCGGATGGAGATGTTGTCGATGTATTTCATCATCAGCAGGGCTTTTTCTTCCGGGTGTATTTCGTCGAGTAGCCGTGTGAACAACTCATCATCAAAACGTTCGATATCTTCGTTTTCTTCGTCGATAATTTCTGATAAATCCTGCTGGCTGTTCCATTCGGGATAATGCAGTTGTTTTTGCTTACGCAAAAAGTCGATACAATAATTATAGGTGATGGAGTAGAGCCACGACGAAAAGGCAGCTTCGCCGCGGAATCCCGGCAGCCGCTCGTAGGCGCGGATAAAAATAACCTGCACAGCCTCCTGCGACAGCTCACTGTTTTTGAGCAGACTGTAGCTTTTGTCGGCTACCTTTTTGTGATAACGAGCATACAGTATGCCGAAAAGAGCGGTTTGGTGTTCTTCGGTAATCTGACGCACCAATTCTTCATCTTTCACTGTGCTGTATTTGGCCACATTTGCCATGTCTGAGACGCTTGTATTGAAATTTGGTGTAAAGTAAGTGATTTTGTGTTAAACCGGCACTTTCTTTTTTGTTGGATTGTCGGAAGAAGTTGTCGGGTTGTTAAGCTCAGAAGTGCAGCACACCTTAATATTTTTTTGGTGAATAATGAAAAACCTTGTTCTAAATCTTTTAGCCCTGGTAGAAACGAAGTCCCAACGTTCGGCTTAGGCCTAACCTGCTTTTTCTGATCATTGGAACAGGCTGAGCCTATAAAAATAGACCGAACGAGGCACAGCCTCGTCCAAACCCGGGCCTATCAATTTTAAAATTATTAAAACCCATGACCGGCAGCGGGTGCAGCTATTGCTAAAGAATTATTTTTCATTTTGTGTTACTTTTTTGATGACCTCCGTCTAAATATCAAATTTAGATCGACCTGCAGTAAAAAATCAGGCCGGGACAAAAAATCAGAAATAATAAATTAACTTTTTTACAAACTTTATTGGAGATTAAAAATGAAAAACAAATTGTTTTCGTTGGCTATTGTAGCCATGTTAGTATTGGTAGCCGGATGTGCCAAAGTTCCGCAAGCCGAAATCGATAGCACCCAGGCCTCGTTGCAAGAAGCACAAATGGCTGGAGCAGAGATTTATCAGCCTGCACAAATGGCTGCGCTGCAGGATTCATTCAACAAAGTGATGGAAGAGATTGAAGCTGAGAAGTCGAAATTCTTTTCGAGCTATGGAGATGTAAAAGACAAACTGGCTAACATTTCACAAAATGCTGTTCAGTTGCAGCAAAGTAGTATCGAGCGCAAAGAGATGATAATTCAGGAAATTCAGGCTTCGCTTGATGAAATCGCTATGCTGCTGGCCGAAAATAACGCTTTGATCGCGAAAGCGCCCAAAGGCAAAGAAGGCGTAGCTGCTCTTGAGATGATCAAAACCGACCAGAACTTTATCGAAACCAGTGTTGCCGAGACCAACTTGCTGCTCGAAGCCGGCGATCTGATCGCCGCTCAGGGCAAAGCCAATGCTGCCAAAGAAAAAGCTTTGGCCATCAACACCGAGCTGAAAACCGTGATGGAAAAAGCTGCCAGAAAAGGCATGCGCTAATCTTCGGGTAGAATCGAATAAGATTTTATTAAGAAACAGAGGCTGTCCGTAATTTGCTCGGGCAGCCTCTTATTTACGTTACCCATGTTAACGAGAAAACCCTGCTTCAAAACCATTCTTATCCTGGCAATCGTATTGCTTGCTCTGGCTGGTGCTGCCTGGTGGATTATCGCCAACAGGCCTCAGCCGCCGATAGCCGAAATAGCAATGGCGCGCGGGCGGCTTTCGCTTGCACGCGCTGCCAATGCCAACATTTATATGCCTGTCGATTTTAAGGAGGCTTCGGCATTGTACGATTCGGCCAACGGTGCATGGAAAGCTGAAAACGAGCGGTTTTTTCTCAGTCGCAGTTACGATCGTACACGGAATTTTGCCCGGCTTTCAACACAAAAATCAGAGCAGATTGCGAAAAAGGCAGCCAGCTATTCCTATGATCTGAAGACAACGCTTAAAAAACGTATCACAGCCCTTAGAAACAAAACTGTTAATTTCGACAGCTATTTTTCCGAATTGCCAATCGACAAAGAGGTGCGGCATAGCTTTCAATCGGCGGTGATGAGCCTCACCGAAGCCGAAACAGCTTACAAAGCTGCCAATTATTTGTTGTGTCACGAAAAAACCAAACTTGCCGCCGACGACATCGACTTTATCTATACCCAGACCCGCAACACACTGGAAGACTATTTTGAAAATTTTAGTGTTTGGGTCGAACGAAACAACGAGGCCTTGCGGCAGTCGAAGTCCTCGGGCGATTATGTGCTTGTGGTGAGTAAGTTTCAAAAGAAATGTTTTGTGTATCATCGCGGCGAACAGGTGAACGAACTGGATATTGAGCTGGGGAAAAACTGGATTGGCGACAAACGACACCTCGGCGACAAGGCTACTCCAGAAGGAAAGTATAAAGTGACAAAAAAGAAATCGGGCAAGCAGACCAAGTATTACAAGGCTTTGTTGATCGACTTTCCTAACAACGAAGACCGCAAACGCTTTGATGCTGAAAAGAAAAATGGTACGTTGCCACGGAGTGCCGACATAGGCGGGTTGATTGAAATACATGGCGGCGGTGGACGCGGCACCGACTGGACCGATGGCTGCATAGCGCTAACGAACGAAAATATGGATTGGCTCTTTGCACGCACCAAAGAAGGTACTTCGATTTACATCATCGGCTCGCTGGTGCCACTCGAAAAGCTTGTTGCATGGTAATGGATAAGAACTCAAAACTATGGATGACAAAACTGAATTGATTGGAAGCAGTCGGGAGCTATGGCTGATAACCGCATCGCGCAACTTTTTCGCGAGGGTGCATCGGCTGTTCCATCCTCTCCCTTTGTTGGCCTGGCTATCGATGTGGCTGTTGACGTCTGTTTTGGTTTTGCTGCTGTTTTTTCTGTTTGCATTGCCATGGCTTCAAAATCTTCAGCCTTTTTTCTATGCGCCGCAGGCAAAGATAGAATCTGTGTCAGGCGATGCCGAACAATCGGGTGCCATGATGGCGATGATCGAAAAAGATATTGCCAGACAGCAAAAGGTGCTGGCAACAAAAATGCCCCGCACCAACTTTCTGGTCATCAACACCCGCGAGAACAAATTTACGCTTCGCTCCGGCGATGATGCTTTGCGTTCCGGTTTTTGCTCCACCGGGAGTTACACATTGCTGGTAAAATCGGATAAAGAAAAGTGGGCTTTCCAGACGCCGCGTGGCGTGCTGACGGTGCGTAGCAAGACCTCTTCGCCGGTTTGGAAAAAACCCGACTGGGCTTTTGTGGAAGAAGGCCTGCCTGTCCCCTCTGCCAATCATCCTTCGCGCTACGACTATTCCACCCTGGGCGACTATGCGCTCTATCTTGGCGACGGATACCTGATTCATGGTACGCTTTATCAACGATTGCTCGGGTTGCCCGTTACGCATGGCTGCATCCGTCTGGGCGACGATGATCTGGAAGCCATCTATAAAGCCATGCCGACTGGGGCCAAAGTTTTTATTTATTAATAATTAGATTTTTCTATAATTCCCGATGTCAAAACAAGATGCACCACGCGATTACCGGCGACTGAAAAGGTCGATAGCTTACCTGCTTGCAGCAGCCGTTGCCGTAGTAATTTTGTATGCTTCCACAATGGCTTTTATGGCAGTGCGTGAAACCTCGCGGCGACTAACCGAAGAGTTTAACGCCGACGTGGTACAGCCTGAATATTTGCAAACGCACAACGATACGGCTTACTGGCAGCGGCTTGCCTACAATGCATTGCTCAGATCGCGCGCCTCGATGATGGCTGCCGATTCGGCCAGCCTCACCATCGATCTGGTGCAGAAAACCATAGCGCTTGAGCTGCATGGAGTGGTCGTTCACAAAGCTGATATTGGCAAAAGTGAAACCAGTCGCCTCTTTTCACAAACAGACCCCGTGTATTGGATCAGAATGTTTTCGGAACCCCACGTCTCCGACAGCAGCGTGTCGTCGGTAAGTAAACAGACCTTTCTAATAAAAAATGCTCCACGCGACACCACCGAAAATAATGCCCTTGCGCTGGCACTGCCTGACACATCGATGAATCAACCAATATTTTTTACACTTTATCTTACCAACGGAATAGCTATCAACGTTTACCAACAGGAAAAAGCTTCCGGTTTTGCCCTGCAGAAATATGACTTTGCCCGTCGTAATGCTGTGTTAAGTAATTTTATCCGCAGCATCAGCCGGCTGGAAGTACCGGATTATACGCCTGCCATCGACATCTACATCCCGGCACGCGACGCACGCACCCTCTACAAAGCGCTTCCTTTGGAGCCTTTCATTACGCTGAGATTGGTGTAGCAGGTTTCGACTTAATTTGGCTCCGCTCACCAGCCGACGCTCAACCAGCGGGGCAACCAGCGGGGCAACCAGCGGGGCAACCAGCGGCGAAACTGCCGGGTGGCGTTGTGAAAATTTTATTATTTGTTTCATGGAAAAGAAGGGACTCTTTAAATTTCTCAATTCTGCCCTCAACATTTTCTATAATGTCACTCCTTCGGAGTTTGTTTTTTGTTGTTGATCCTGTTGCTATAATCCTGTCACTCCTTCGGGGTTGGCTTTGTGAGAGATTCCTGTAATACAAATAGGAAAACCGATGTCGTCCCGTTAGTGCTTTGTCGGAAAACACCCCGCCTTCTAAGGGCTGTGATATTTGAAATGTGTACTGAAAGACTGAGGACTGAAGCCTGGATTGTGAACTGAAGCCTGAGAAATAAAAACTCTGGGCTGAAGACTGCCTCATGTTTCCCTGCCGCCTGAAGCCTGCCGACTTTCTCCCTTACCTGACAAAAAAATTGGAAAGGAGGCTGCTTTTTAAATTCATTTAACTATTTTTGCAGCTATTAAAAATTCTAAAATTAAAATTCTTAATCATGAAAAAATCATTACTTTTTATTGCAATGTTCTTTGTAGCTGTGTTTGTTACAGCCCAAACTGACCTTTTCTTTTCAGAATATGTGGAGGGCAGCGGAAATAACAAAGCTGTCGAAATCTACAATCCAACCAACCAGGCCATCGACCTGACCAACTATTGGGTAGTTCGTTACAGTAATGGGGAAACCACATTTACAAGCGGAGGCATTACGCAACTTACCGGTACGCTGGAGCCTTACAAAACTTTTGTACTTGTAAACGGGCAAACCACCAGCACGCCTACATCACCTGCTTGTGATCCCATATTGCAGGCTATGGCCGATCAGCTGGACCATGATTATCCTGCACCTACCTACATGAATGGCAACGATGCCATCGCTTTATTAAAAACTCCAAATGGCGAACCCCCACTGGAAAATGGAACCAATGTTAAATCTGTGGATCTGATCGGACAGGTTGGTCTGGGAGCCGCAATCTCCGCCGAAACCGGATGGTCATACGTGAAGGATTCTACGATTACTTATAGTAATTCGGCTGGTGAGCCGGTTACCGGTAAGGTGATTAATTACATCGTACAAAAGAGGGCTACCAATGGTTCTGATTTTGGTCCCTTTTGGATGTCGTGGACTTCTGACCACTCACTGATTCGTAAACCTGAAGTTGTTGAGGGAGTTATTAAAAATCCAGAACCTTTCAAGGTTAGTCAGGAATGGGATACCGTGCCAGGACAAATAGATCCTATAACCGGCCACATTGTTTATAAAGATATCTGGGATAATCTGGGGTAGCATTATTGTGTTGCTGATCCTTCGGCAATTGATGAGCTTGGTTTAGATGGAACTTTAAATATTTACCCCAACCCCGTAATAGCTGATCATTTTACCCTTTCGTCGAACAAAATGATGAAATCCGTTCAGATTTTTGATCTGTTGGGAAAACAGGTTTCAGAGCAAACATTTGCCAATCCGCTCAGTGAAGCCGAAGTGGTGTTAGAGACAAGTTATCACGGGCTTTATCTGGTGAAAATTAACTTCCTGAATGGTGCAACCACCACACAAAAGATTCTCGTAAAATAGTTCATACCATACCGCCAAATCAGAAGAACACCTGTGTACATCAAGACGACCGTACAGGTGTTTTTTTGGCTTTTTAAAGACACGAATTATGAATTACAAAATTTTATTTTTCTCCTTGTTTTTTGCCTGCAGTATTTCTGTTTTGGCACAAAAGCAAACGGTAAGCGGCGTGGTGAAAGACGTCTTTTTAGGAGAAACTCTTATTGGCGCCAATGTGCTTCTTAAAGGAACCGTAACGGGAGCCGTCACTGATATTGAGGGGAACTTCTCTTTTCAGTTGGAGCGGGGCACGTATACTTTGGTTGCCTCCTATGTAGGTTACGAAAGCCAAACCAAGGAGATCACGGTTGCCGACAGGCCGGTGGGAGTGAATTTTAATCTTGAAACGATACAGCTGGATGAGGTTTCGATTATTGGTGATGTAGCCCGGTCGCGCGAAACGCCTGTAGCTTTTGTTACTATTTTGCCAGCGAAAATTGAAGAACGCCTTGCCGGCCAGGATATTCCGATGCTGCTCAATAGAACTCCCGGCGTATATGCAACCCAGCAAGGCGGTGGCGACGGCGATGCGCGCATTACCATTCGCGGTTTCAGCCAGCGCAATGTGGCGGTGATGCTCGACGGTATTCCGGTAAACGATATGGAAAACGGTTGGGTGTATTGGAGCAACTGGTTTGGGCTCGATGCTGTTACCCGAAGCATTCAGGTTCAGCGCGGGCTGGGAGCTTCCAAACTGGCACTGCCTTCGGTGGGAGGTACCATGAATATTCTTACTAAAGGCATCGAAGCCAAGCGCTCGATAAGCATCGCACAAAGCGTGGATGGTTATGGAAAATCAACCACAAACCTTGGCTATACTTCCGGCGCTCTGAAGGGCGGATGGAGTGTGACATTGGCAGGAGCCTACAAATCCGGCAAAGGATGGGTAGATCAGACTGATGTGAAAGCCTGGTTTTTCTTTGCCAAAGTGGACAAGCGCTGGGGCAAACATATCACCAGCTTTACGGGATTTGGCGCACCCCAGACGCATATTCAACGTAGTTATAAACGTGCCATTGCTGCTTACGATACTGAATTTGCAAGGGAACATGGCGTGGATCCGGAAGATTTCCCTTCAATTAACAACCAGGGCAAAGGCTACAGCCAGCACTGGGGATACCTGCAACGCAATGCCGAACAATGGAACGGCGATTCTACTGCACGCGTTATGAATCCCGATGCAAGCAGGGATGTACTGAACGAAAAAACCAACACTTATTTCAAGCCGCAGTTTAGCGTGCGCGACCTGTGGACCATAAACAGCAAATTTACCATCTCGAATATCATTTACGCATCACTTGGCACAGGCGGCGGATACGGTACCAGAAGCAGCTTGAAAAACACCAACCTGATTACCAATAAAGATGTCGAAAATAATCCGGAGACTTTCTATGCTGATGAGATAGGTCAGATAAACTGGCAAGGCATTTATAATGCTAACTCAAAACCTACCAATTCACCATTCGGTATGGTTTATCCGATCAATCCGCTCTATAGCGACAAACTTTATTACTCTAACAATTACATGGTGCGGAGCAACAACAATCACAGATGGTACGGTTTGTTATCGACTTTCAATTATGATATAAATGATAAGTTCAACTGGTCGGGCGGAATAGATTTACGTACCTACACCGCGGAGCACTACATGGAAATCACTGATTTGTTGGGTGGGGATTATGCTATTGATACTTATGATAAAAGAAACGATTATTCTGCCAATCCTCAGCTGGCGGTGAAGAAGGTGGGCGATAAAGTATATTATTACGACGATGGCCTGGTAAATTGGGGCGGTTTGTTTACACAGGTTGAATACAAAACAGGAAACCTCTCCTCTTTTATCAATCTCACCTCATCAGCAAGCGGGTATAAAAAGAAAGATTATTTTGGTAACAAAGAATCCGACTGGAAATACAAGCCAGGCTTCACCGTGAAAGCCGGAGCCAATTATAATCTGTCGGAACGCAACAACGTATTTTTTAATATTGGCTATCTTTCCAAAACCCGGGATTTCAAATATTACTTCCAGGGTCATACAGCTAACTTCCTCGCTGATTCATTATCAAAAAACGAAATTGTAAAAGCGATCGAACTTGGTTATTCCTACAACAGCACAAAGTTTTCGGCTAACATAAATGCTTATTACACCAGGTGGGAAAATAAACCCACCCAGCAGGTGCGCGGTAAATATGAAGATCCTTTCACTGGTACCGAAGGTTACACTTATGGCGATATCCCCGGAATGGATGCCCTTCATAAAGGTATCGAACTGGATTTCATCTACAAAATACGGCGCAACCTCGATTTCCAGGGATTAGTTTCTGTGGGCGATTGGATATGGGATAAAAAAATAAATAATCTGCAAATGTACTTCACCGATAATAACCAGCCCGCCAATAAGCTGAGTTTTGATGCAACAGGTATTCATGTGGGCGATGCTGCACAAACCCAACTGGGCGCCAGCTTGCGCTGGGAACCTTTGAAAGGATGGTACATCGAAGGAAGCACCACTTATTTCGATCGCTATTATTCCGATTTCAACCCCGAAGAGACTACGGATGAACTTGGTAACCCGGTTGAACCCTGGAGAATACCGGCCTATAACCTGGTGGATTTTCATACCGGCTATCGTTTCAAATTGCATAGCCTGGATAAGTTTGGATTTACCATCAAACTCAATGTGCTCAATGTGTTGAACGAACAATACATCTCCGACGCCAAGAACAACGATGGCTATATTCAACGCACTTTCAACACGTTTGATGCACGCTCGGCTGCTGTATTTATGGGTGCAGGAACACAATTTATTGCTTCGCTCAAAATCGTAATTTATTAATAACCTTTACTATCATTACCATGAGAAATTCATTACTTACTCTTTTATTTTTATTTGGCATTTTCACCTTAGGCTTTGCGCAAAATACTATTCTCGAAGCCCGCGGAATGTCCATAGGCTCCACAATTACCGTTAAAGGTATTGCTACCAATGGATCGGAGATGGACCCTATTCGTTATCTTCAAGACCAAACCGCCGGCATTGCTGCTTATGGTTCAAAGGTTACCGGCGTAAATCGTGGCGATACCATTACCGTTACCGGTACCCTGAAAAATTACAACCAGCTTCTGGAAATTGATCCGGTGACCACTGTGGTTATTAATTCTACCGGAAATCCAGTGCCACAGCCTATTGTGCTTACACCCAACCAAATTGCTGAAGCATACGAAGGGATGCTGGTGAAAATAAACCATGTTATTTTTATTGATGCCGGGCAGCTCTTTACTGGAAACACCAAATATCAATTCAGCGCCAACGGCCAATCAGGGTTTATTTATGTTAAAAATGGCCAAAATATGGTGGGTACCGTTATCCCTACAGGCGAAGTAGATATTACAGCCATCTGCTCGCAATTTCATTATTCCAATCCTTACGACGGTTATCAATTGCTGCCCCGTGACCTGGATGATATCTCCCTGACCAGCGCCATTTATCTCACCGGCACTTTGAGCAATACTGATTTCACCAAGAGTTCGCTTAGCTTTCACTGGAGCACCAATGTGGCAGGAACCACCGAATTGTTTTACGGCTCAACTGCCGAATCGGTTGCCGACAACCACACTTCCATTTCTGGAAGTTCGATGGATCACCAACTTCAGGTTTCTGATTTGAATGCAGGCGAAATTACCTGGGTGCAGGCCTTTTCGGTGAGTGGAAACGATACAGCATATTCAGCCGTAACCTCCTTTGCAACCATCTCTAATTCGAGTGGCGAAATGATCGCCTACTTCAACTCACCTGTCGATGTTTCTTATTCTAATGGGGTAAACGCCATTTATCTTCCGTCTACCATGGACGATACGCTCATCAGCTATATCAATCGCGCAAAATACACCATCGACTTCACCATTTATAATTTTAACAACAGTGGCATTAGCAACATCAGTAATGCCTTGAAAGCTGCTGCCAACCGCGGCGTGCGAGTGCGGGTGATTGGTTGCGGAACCACCGCCAATATGGGTATTGATGAACTGCTCAACTCGGCCGTTCATGTGCTTATCGGTCCATCAGGTTATCAGCGCACCGGCATCATGCACAACAAGTTTATTGTTTTCGACGCACACTCCCCCAATCCCAACGATCCGCTGGTATGGACGGGATCTACCAACTTTACCAATAGCCAGATTAACCTGGATGCCAACAATGTGATTATTGTTCAGGACCAGAGTCTGGCGCGCACTTACCAGATCGAATTTGAAGAAATGTGGGGATCGTATGGTGACGAGCCAAATTCAGCCAAAGCACTTTTTGGTTCATTCAAAAGAAATAATACGCCGCACGAGTTTGTTATCGGAGGCAAATATGTAGAGTGTTTCTTTAGTCCTTCTGACGGGGTAAACGCTAAAATTGTGGAAGTAATCAATACCGCCGACAACGATCTGAGCATTGCTACCATGCTGATGACACGCACGGAAATGGCCCAGGCCATCGCCGATCGCAAAACAGCCGGTGTGGAGGTAAATGTGATTACCGACAGCGAAGGCAATAATAGTACTACGGTCAATAGTATTCTTTCGGCTGCTTTGTCGACACATTTTACCTTTGATTATGTTTCAACTGGCATGCTGCACCACAAATACATGATTTTGGATCAATATGCTCCCGCTTCCGACCCGATGGTTTTCACCGGTTCACACAACTGGAGCGCCGCCGCCGACAATGACAATGATGAGAACACCCTCATTATTCATGATGCAACGCTTGCCAATATCTATTATCAGCAATTCGTACATCGCTTTACGGAAAATAACGGAATGCTCATCGAACTCACCGAGCCGCCCACAGCTATCAATGATTCGATGGTTATCAATATCGATCAACTGCTGGCGGTTGCAGTTATGGACAACGACATTATTCAGGCTCCCGTTACCCTTAGTATCGAGACCCCTGCTACACAAGGCGATTCCTACATTCCTTTTGCAAATCCCAATATCATCAACTATATGCCCGATCAGGGATTTCTTGGTTATGATTCTATCACCTACAAAATTGCCTATCAGGCTGAGCCGGATTTATTTGCTTATGGCAAAATTTACATCCATGTAATCGACGACAGCGGTATTGAAGATGCTTACCTGCAGAGCACGCTGGATATCTTCCCAAATCCTGCTACCGACGAGCTGACTGTTCAGATACCCGAGGAGATCAGAGGAGCAACGACTGTTTCGTTTTATAATCTCTTAGGCGAGGAGATCTTGCAGCGAAGCATGACAAACGGAGAACAAAAGATGGTTTTAAATATAAAAAGTGCCAAGCTCAGTCCGGGAGTCTATCTTGTAAAAGTTGTTAACGGAGAGAGACTGGCGATGAAAAAACTCGTAATTCAATAAAGCTTGGATTAATGAAATTGCAAATAGCTGTCCTGAAGTTTTGGGACAGCTATTTTTGTTAAGGGCTTTTCAAACGCGGTTTTCAGGCAGCACCTTGAAAGCCTGATTTTCGGATATTATTATTAGTTTTGTCGATAAGATTTTTAAATGCTGTTATCTGGTGAAAGAGCTGGAGATTTTTAACGATAATTTTAGCCGGATGGTAGTGATTGTAAAATGTAATTTTGAAAATTAGAAAAATGGCAGAAAAACTGGTCATCATTCCCACCTACAACGAAAAGGAAAACATCGAAAAGATCATCCGGTATGTTTTCAACCTTAAGCACGATTTTCATATTCTGGTTGTCGAAGATGGTTCGCCCGACGGCACCGCAGCTATCGTAAAGCGACTGATGCAGGAGTTTCCGGAGCAGCTCCACATTCAGGAGCGAAAGGGAAAACTTGGACTTGGCACTGCCTATATCCATGGTTTCAGGTGGGCGCTGGAGCGCAAATATCAATACATCATTGAGATGGACGCCGACTTTTCTCACAGCCCCGACGATCTCTCGCGCCTGGTGGAAGCGTGCGAAAATGGCGCCGACGTGGCCATCGGTTCGCGCTATGTGGACAATGTGATCCGTGTGGTAAACTGGCCCATGGGACGTGTGTTGATGTCGTACTTTGCCTCCAAATACGTGAAAGTTATCACCGGTTTAAAGATTACCGACTCTACCGCCGGTTTTGTTTGCTACACCCGCCGCGTGCTCGAAACCATCGACCTGAGCAAGATCAAATTTATCGGATATGCTTTTCAGATAGAGATGAAATTTACGGCCACCAAACTGGGCTTTAAGGTAGTAGAGGTGCCCATCATCTTCACCGACCGCAAAGAAGGAACCTCCAAGATGAACGCCGGCATTTTTAAAGAAGCGATCTTTGGCGTTATCAAATTAAGGTTTAAAAAGATAGAGCCTGCCGCCGGAAAGGCAAAAGACAAAACCCAAATTCCAAAAGACAAATAAGTTCCAAAAAATCAAAGGCATGTATCTGTTTGAAACTTTGAGTATTTGACATTGGGATTTATTTAGGATTGTTTACACCGACTGCCGGTAGTTGCTTTATTGATTTTTGAAATTTGTCAATATCGTCCGTTCTATTTTTGCAGGCTCTGCCTGTTGCTATTACCATCATCATTTTTCAGTCTAAAAGAATATTTGAAAGCAGGATCAGGGTTGCCATCCCGTTCAGGGCTGGCATCCTCTGCGCTGATTCCTGCCGAATGTGGACTGAGACCTGCTGACTGAGACCTGCCGACTGTGGACTGAGACCTGTTGACTGTGGACTGATTCCTGCCGACTTTTTTCAGTAAATAGAAACCTGACCAGCCCTTTTATGTTTCTAATTATTACTTTTGGCCTTAAAAATTGAAAAAAGATGAGTTACATAATTACCAATGCAAAGATTGTAAATGAAGGTGAAATTTTCAAAGGTTCCGTTCTGGTGCGCGACGGGATGATAGAAAAGGTGCTTCGGCACGACGAGGATTTCTACAAACATCAATATCATGCGCATGAGTTTGTCGATGCAAAAGGCAAATATTTGATCCCCGGCGTTATCGACGATCAGGTGCATTTCCGTGAGCCCGGCCTTACCCACAAAGCCGACATTGCCACCGAGAGTAAAGCTGCCGTTGCAGGTGGCATCACTTCATTTATGGAAATGCCCAACACCATTCCCAACACGCTGACCCAGGAGTTGCTTGAAGAAAAGTATGCGCTCGCTGCCGAAAAGTCGCTTGCCAACTATTCGTTTTACATGGGTGCTTCCAATGATAATCTGGAAGAGATCAAAAAGACCAACCCGCAAAATGTGTGTGGCATCAAAGTTTTTATGGGCGCTTCTACCGGCAACATGTTGGTGGATAATCCGCAGACGCTCGAAGCCATTTTCGCGGAAGCGCCTTGTCTGGTGGCCGTCCATTGCGAAGACGAAGCTACCATCCGCCACAATTTGCAACAGGCCACCGAAAAACACGGCGACAAGGTGCCTGTGACGATGCATCCCGACATACGCAGTGCCGAAGCCTGCTACCGTTCCTCTTCTTTTGCGGTGGAGCTGGCGCGCAAACACAACACTCGCTTGCATGTGCTGCACCTCTCCACGGCACGCGAAACGGAGTTATTTGATAATAAAATTCCATTGGAACAAAAGCGGATTACTGCCGAAGTGTGTGTGCATCATCTTATCTTTTCGGCGGAAGACTACATGCACAAAGGCAACTATATCAAATGGAATCCGGCCATCAAAACCATCGGCGACAAGCTGGGGCTTTTTAATGCCATGCTCGACAACCGGCTGGACGTAATTGCCACCGACCACGCCCCACATACCATCGCCGAAAAAGAGCAATCCTACCTCAAGGCGCCTTCGGGCGGGCCGCTGGTGCAACATGCGCTGCCGGCCATGATCGAGTTTAGCCTGCGTGGCAAGATCACCCTTCAGCGCATCGTGGAGAAGATGTGTCACGCGCCAGCATTATGTTTTAAGGTGCAAAAGCGGGGCTTTATCCGTGAAGGCTACCATGCCGATCTGGTGCTCATCGATATCGACAACCCCTGGCTGGTGAGCAAATCCAACATATTATACAAATGTGGATGGTCGCCTTTTGAAGGGCAGGTCTTCAGCAGCCGCGTGCTTTATACTTTTGTTAATGGCAATCTCGTTTACAATCGCGGGACTTTTTACGAACAGTTTAAGGGCGAGCGCCTGCTGTTCGACAGATGATAATTATTACAAACCAAGCATAAAAAATCCGATGAAAAAATTAAATTTCCTCTACCTGATCGTTCTTGTGTTCTTATCGACAGGATGCGCCGCCGGACTCGAAGAAGCCGTAAAGGAAAGCTACGAAGATGGTTCGCCCAAAGTGGTTCAATATTTCGACAACCACGGCGACGACCGCCAGATGGTGGAAGAAGCCTATTATTATGCCGACGGGCAGCTGCGCATGCGCGGCACCTATCTCGACGGCGAAAAACACGGCACCTGGACATCCTGGTACAACAACGGCAACAAATGGAGCACAGGCCAATATACCAGCGGACGACACGACGGCATCACCACCACCTGGCACGAAAACGGCAAAAAATACTACGAAGGATATTATGAGCAGGATGTGCGCACAGGCATCTGGCGCTTCTGGGACGAAAAGGGCGAGCTGATCAAGGAGATCGACTATAGCAAGAAGTAGGGAAGGGGCAAGGCGCGTAGAGCAGGGCGCATGGCGCAGAGAGCAGAGGCGCAGTTCGCAGTCAGTAGTCTTTAGATGAAAGTCGGTAGAAAAGAGTGATGAGTTAAGAACTGGGGAAAAGTTAAATAGCACCAAAAATTTCTCTCAGCCAGCCCCGAAGGGTTGACATTATTATAACGATGGTAATAAATTCCCGGATAAAAGGAGCCTCTTTCCTATTAAAAAAATACTATACTTTTGAGGCTACCAGGCACTAATTCTTATTAAACCCTTCATCTATTGCCCTCCGTCACGTGCCACGCGCCTTGCGCATTCCTACCTTTTCTCAAACCGGATGTACACCGGCAGGTGGTCGCTGTAGCCGCCAAAGTATTCGTTGCGTCCGGCGGTGCGGTTGGGAACCATATTTCCGTCTTTTTGGCGGTAGAGCATCCAATCTTTTTTCAGGATTTGAATGGTGGCAGGCGATAGTTTGTAGGTGGTGTTGCCATCCAGCAGGTTGGACGACACGATAACCTGATCGAACAAATCCCAGACTCGCCAGTAGAGCGTTCCTTCGCCCGAAGTGAATTTCTCGGTGGCTAGATTATAAAGTTGGCTTTTTCTCACATTATTTTCGTGTACGAGTGCGCCCAGCGTTACGGTTACATTGTCGTCGGTGGGGTTGTCGTTGAGGTCGCCCATGATGATGATGTTGGCGTGGGCGTCGAAGCGGAATATGGAATCGACGACCTGGCGAACCTGCTGAGCTGCACGCTGGCGTTTGGGATCACTTTGTTCTTTTCCGCCATAGCGCGATGGCCAATGGTTTACGAGGAAATGCAATGTATCGCGGTCGGCAGCCAGCGCTTTAAAATAGAGCAAGTCGCGGGTGCGGTCGGTGCTGTCGAAATCGAAGGTGAGCAGGTAGGGGCGGCTGTGGAGCGGCTGCAGCATCCCGTTCCGGTAGAGCAGCGCTACGTCGATGCCGCGTTCGTCGGGACTGTCGAAATGAACGATATCGTAACCGCCTTTATCGAGCGGTTTGGTAGCTACCAGGTCGCGGAGCACACCCAGGTTTTCTACCTCTGCCAGACCGATTGCCAAAGGCAATTCCGTGCTGTCGATGGCGCCCAGCACCCGCGCTATATTTTTGAGTTTTTGCTCGTAGCGCTCCGTATTCCAGGGAATGGCAGCTTCCGGTGTAAACTCGCCGTCGTGAACACCCGGATCGTTGATGGTGTCGAAGAGATTTTCGACGTTGTAAAAAGCAATCGTAAAATGATCGGGCGGTGCCTGCCCGCAGGAGGTAAAAAGATAAAGCAGACCAAAAGCTGCTGCAAGTAGGGGGAGTGAAAATTTCGCTTTCATAAAATTGGTATTGATTCTAAAAAACTTCTGTCGGTTATTTCCGTGGTTTCTTATCCTGCAGCCACAACTGCTGTCCGGCGCGCGGCTCGGTGCCGCGGTCCATAAGGTTTTTGCGGTAAAGCTGCTTTAGCTTGATGCCGTAAAGCTGGGAGATACTGTGCATGGTTTCGCCCTGTTTTACAAAATGATAAGGTGTGGTAGCTTTGTTTTTTTTGCGTTCCAGATACACCATGTCGCCCTCTTTGATTCTGTCTTTTTTCGTCAGGTCATTGTATTTCCAAATCTGATAATGGTAGATATTGAAATCGCCGGCGATTTTATAGAAATCATCGCCTTTGCGGGCGAAGATAAATTTTCGTTTGTTGTTGGTGAGCACCTTGCGGTCGTTTTTGCCCACGCCAAAGGCTTCGTATTTTCGTTGGTCAGCTTTGGGGATTTCGTCGGGACGCTTCTGGCGGGCAAGGGCGTCTTTGTCAAGCAGGTCGTATTTGTAAAGCTCCAGCTCTTCTATGATCTTGATGAGCATATCGGGATACTTCGGATTGGTGGCATAACCGGCCTTTTTGAGTCCGTGCGCCCAACCTTTGTAGTCGGTAATCTTGAGTTCAAACAGGAAAGCGTATCTGCCGCGCTGGCTCAGGAAAAAAGAGTGGTCTTTGTACGATTCCTCGGCAGAGGCATACACGCGGAAACATTCGTCGGGGGCGTCGTCGGTTACGAACATCGTTTTGCCTTCCCAGCCCAGGTGGCACTTTATGCCAAAGTGGTTGTTGCCCTCGCGTGCCAGGCGACTGTTGCCGCTGCCCGATTCGATGATGCCCTGCGCCAGCGTGATGCTGGCCGGGATGGAGAAATCCACCATTTCGCGCACAGCGATCTCTTTGTACATCTCCACGTACTCGGCGCGCGTCATCTTCACTTGTGCCACCAGCGTCGTCAGCGGAAGCGCCAACATCAGCAACAGCAACACCAGCCCAAGTGCTGGCATTTTGTTTCCGAACAACCCTTTCCGTTGCATCTCCATATTTCTGTTGCTGCTTGTCGCGTTCATTTCGTCCTACAAATAAAGCCACTTTCCACCGATTATTGTAAAAGTTGTCGAAAAGAAATTTGGGGAAGCAGGCAAAGCAACCATTAATCAGATGCTTTTTTTGAGTTTATAAAACACTGCTGTCCAGTAAAAAACAATAGATTTTCTTTACCGGACGACAATGATTAGATTTCACCTTAACATTGAACAAAACCCAGAAAGGTGCCGCTGTGGGAACCGTATCAGGAGGCGCCATGGGTGCTGTTGTTTGCCCTTGCCGGGACAAGATTAAACGTCATTCAGTTTTAACTTGTATTTTTGCCGCGTTCGACAACGATAAAACGGATAGTGAGTAAAATATTTAAACCATTTTCTTATGAAGACAAGACATTTGTTTTTCTTTCTGATAGTTGCTTTGGCCTTTTCGTCGTGTACCAAAGACGAAGCTTTGAATAGTGAAGCAGACATTATTTCGGTGGTTGTGCCCGCAGAAATCCTCAAGATGGATCCTGTGCTGGAGAACAACCGCGTGACGATACGGGTAAAACCCAATACCGATTTAACGCAACAGGCACCTGTGTTCAACATATCAGAAGGAGCTGCCATTTCTCCCGAAAGCGGCACAGCGCACGATTTTACCCAACCGAAGCTTTATACCGTTACCTCGGAGGATGGCAAAAACAGCAAAGAATACACGGTCAGCTTTATTATTGCAGAAGTAAATTCACAATTCGGCTTCGAGCATTTCAGGCTGAATGAGAGTGGTAAATACCATGTGTTTTTCGAGGAAAACGAAATTGGCGATAATATTATGGACTGGGCAAGTGGTAATGGAGGATTTGCAATTACCGCAGGCGAAGCCGAGGCCAAAGATTATCCTACCACTACTACCGAAGCCGGACGCACCGGTCGGGCGCTCAAATTGACCACCCGTCGAACAGGCGAACTGGGCATCATGTTTAAAAAACCCATCGCAGCAGGCAATCTTTTCATGGGAACCTTTGATGTTAGTGCTGCCATTAGCAGTCCGCTGCTGGCCGTTAAAATGGGCGTGCCCTTTGAGCGTGAGCCTGATACTTTAAAAGGTTATTTTAAATACCAGGGTGGCGATGTTTTTGTTCAGGTGGTAAAAAACGCACAGGGTGAGATGGTGATTGAAGAGTACGGAAATGGCCAGATTCAGGACTATTGGGATGTTTATGCCATCTTTTACGACAACAATGGTGGAACGCTGATGTTGGATGGTACCAACAGGTTTACGCACGAGAACCTTGTGGCCGTGGCACATCTCGACCCACAGGATGCCATCGAAACAGATCAATGGACCAAATTTGAGATACCTTTTGTGCAAGAGCCCGGCAAATCCATCGACCCGCAAAAATTAGCCAGCGGAGGTTATAGCATCTCCGTGGTGATGAGCTCAAGTGTTGGTGGCGACTTTTTTAAAGGTGCGGTAAGCAGTACTTTGTTGATTGATGACGTTGAGGTTATTTACAAGAAGTAAAATCTGCAAGCATGAAGGTTAAACAATCCATCATTAGTATCCTCCTCGTTTTTTGTTTTTTTGTTGCAAATGCTCAGGAGACAACACCCGGTGAAAAGTCCTTATTTTTTCAAAACACCGAATTTCAGATCCGGGCCGGGTTTAGCATCGGCGGAATTGCGCCTATCCCGTTACCGATAGAGATAAGAGAAATTGAGCGCTACGACCCTACGTTGGCTTTGGGTCTGGAAGCCAACCTCACCAAATGGCTCGGTGAGAATCAGAAATGGGGTATTCGCACTGGTTTGCGCGCCGAAGGGAGAGGCATGAAAACCGAAGCAAGGGTGAAGGATTATTATACAGAAGTGATTGGCGATGGCGGGCAAAAAGTAACGGGCAACTTTACAGGAATGGTGCAAACCACCGTGAAGAACTCTTATTTTTCAATCCCGGTGCTGGCCATTTATGATATTTCAAAAAGATGGAATTTGTATGGAGGCTTCTATTTCTCCACTTTGATCGAAAGGAATTTTTCGGGTTATGTGTACGACGGGTATCTGCGCGAAGGCGGCTCTACAGGCTCAAAATTGATATTTGAAGGCGACAACAAAGGGCCTTATGATTTTTCGGATGACCTGCGTGTTTTTCAATGGGGAGCTATGGCCGGAGGAGAATTTACGCTTAGAAAACATCTTGAGTTATTTAGCGAATTGACCTGGGGACTGAACGACTTGTTTAAAAATGATTTTAAAACAATCACCTTCGATATGTATTCCATTTATCTGAATATCGGCTTTGGATATCGTTTTTAAAACCAACGCGGAATCCTCAGCCCACCAGCATGTGCGGGATTTACGCTGCGCTCCAACTTGAAAACCTACAAACCTAAATTAATGCCCTGCTCTACTTCGCAGCGAAACTATTTGCTAAATCAAAACCCGTTATAGGATTGGGGATAATTTGAGAATTTCAAATTTAATCGTTGATATTGGATATTCAAATCCATTATGAAATCCAACATTTCTTTTTAAAATTTCAATCCTTCGGTCATAATCCCAAACCGAACAACCTGAAGCATCTCATTGAAGTAGATATTGTAATAATCCATGCCGTAATAAAAGTTGACAAAGAAGCCGATCTCTTCAAAGAAGCCCGGGTGCAGGTTGAAAGTGATATCCACCGTCAGCCGGTCGGAAGCGAATGTTTCCCAGTTGTCCACTTCGCCAAACATCCAGGAGGCTTTGGCAGTAACGGAAAGCTGGGATTTGTTATGGCGATCAGGTTTTTTTGCAAAAGGATTTTTATACACCGACATGGCAACCTGCCATCGCAGGGGGCTGTAGCGATTCCTGAGTTCCGGAGCCGACCAGCCCTTGGGATGCATCTCTAAATGCGTGCTAAAAAATTGCCAGGCGTTGAGCTTTTTGCTGTAGCGGCTACGAATCGCGCCTGCCTGCAGATAGTTTGTCGAGAAATTCCCTGACTTTAAATTCACCACCTGACCCGGCAGATAAAAGTCATCTTCCTGCCCGTTGGAATGGTGGGCTATCCGCCCGAAGAGGATGGTTCGCTCGTTATCCGGTTTTGTTGTGGGCGCATAATAAATCGTAATCTGCGGGATATAACTCGGCGTACGCACCGGGAAAGATTCCTCCTGATACATGCGGATGATGATCTGCGGCGTGATGACGCCCATCAACCGTGCGCTTTTGCTTTCGCGAATAATGAAGTCAGGCATAACGTTGGCCTCGAACCAGATTGGATCGATATTCCCGATATTAAATGGCAAGGTGATGTAGCTATTGCCCTGATGAACGCCCGAAAAAGTGGAGAGATCGAATGCATACACATCCTCCGCCTGCTCCTGCGCTGCCACCCGAAGCAAAGGGAAAATTAACAAACCGATGATGACCCATATTTTCATTGTAATTATGTTGAACACGTCTTTCAAAAACAGAAATTTCCAATAAGAATTTTCAATGCCCCATCCCGGACCCTTCTTTTCCAACTGGCGGAAAGGCGGCTCTTTTTCAAAACAAAAATGCGAAAACCAAAGCATCGCGCTTCGTTTAAACAACCCTACCGCCTCGCAGAAGTGCTCCATTCTCCAATTAAAGAGGGGTCGGGGGTGAGGCGAAAAATGAAGCAATCCGCACCGCAATTATTCAAATATTGAACAACTACCAAATGTCAACGGTACAAGGCAATTCCAAATCCCAGCTCGATAATTTCTGATAACGGCAGCGAGCTGTTGCCAACTTTGGTTGCCAGATACAATCCGCGGGTGCCCACCCTTGCATACAAAGCAATGCCCGACGCGGGTACCTTCGACCGCAGCCAGGGTGTTTTTATTTCACCACCCACAAAAATTCCTGCCGTACGTCCCGGCGACCACCAATAATATTGCGACGGGTATCGCGACGGGAGTTTTATCCAGTATTCGTCGCCCATGGTGTGGTGGATAAACCATCCGAAATTGAGCGGCAGCAGTTGATAATTTCCCCGCAAAGGGATTTTAATCAGTTTTGCCGTGAATTGTAAACTCACGCTGTGCAGCGTTTTGGTGTGCAGTTGCGCCGGAATATAGCCATAGAAAAACGTTACGTCCAGGCGATCGTTAATAAAAGCGTAGCCCACTCCTGCCGACAAAAACCCGATGCCACCAGCGTATTGCAATTTTACATAATCCGGGAGCAGCAGGTCGGCTTTCGGCGACAGCGTCTGTGCGTCGGTCGCTGTAAACAGCGCCAATCCAAATAGCAGAAACATCAGATGTTTAAAAGGCCGCATTGTCGATTAGTATTTGGTTGTCGATGATTTTTATGATTGTCGTCTTCCGGTGTTCGACGCCAAACACATTCACGAACGGGATGCTGTCGGCCATCGGGAAATATACCTCATGATGGTGCTGATGCCCATGCACCAGCATAACGACATTTTTGTTTTGAGCGATTGTCGCGTAAAATTCGTTTATCAGATTTGAATCGAAATCGCCATCATCGGGCGGCACATGGCAAATGATTACAGCTTTATCAAAATTGTTGGAAGGCTGTAAACGCTCTGCAAGCCAGGCAAGGTCGGGCACTTGCTGGTTAAAGGCAAATTCACGGCTGTTGGTGTTCAAAAAGATAAACCGGATGCGCTGATAAACGAAGCTGAAATCCAATGCGCCAAACATCACCTCGTAAGCGTCTTTGCCATTGCTCACCAAATCGTGGTTGCCAATGGCCACCAGGTAAGGAACTTTTAATTTAGACAAATAGTCGTTGCCCCACAGATACTGTTTTGGCAAACCAAAGTCTGCGATATCGCCCACATGAAATACAAAATCAATTCGGGAATCGCTGTTTACTTTCTCAACAAAATCGTGCAGCTCATCAAAGTAGTTGTGCGTGTCGCCGGTAAATGCAATGGTGATGGTGTCGGTGGCAGCCTTGTTTTTTAACCGATCAATATTTTTTCGATTCACATCGGTATTTGCATCATCAAAATCGATGAGGTAGGGAGAGTAGTCAAAAAGATCGCTGCACGAGGAGGTCAGCATCAGGCAGCCAAGGGCAGCCGCGATAATTACCAGCTTCCTGATTTGAACCTTCCCGGATGTTTCCCAATTCAACATGATGCATCTCCTTTGTTATAAAAATTAGCTATCAGCGCTCCAACATTTTTTATTAAAATCATAATTTTTAAAAGAGACTTTAAAAAACAGACGATAAACCACCGGCACGAAAAACAGAGTGATGATAGTTGCGAAGAAAAGCCCGAATATGATGGCCAGCGTTAGCGGTTCCCAGAGCAGTCCGCCGCCAAAGAGCAGCGGCAACATGCCCAGTGAGGTGGTGAGGGTGGTGAGCAATATCGGCCTGAACCGGTTGTGCGCCGCCAAAAGGATGGCATCGCGCCGGTCCACGTCGGGGTTCTCGGCAATCTCCACGTCGATGCGGTCGATGAGGATAATGGCATTGTTTACCACTATCCCGGCCAGGGCAATGATGCCCAGCACGCCAAAGAAACTCACGAACGAGCCGCCAATAAACCAGCCGGCTATCGCTCCGATCATGCCCAGCGGAATGGCCAGAATAATGATGGTGGCTTTGCGTATGGAGTTGAACTGGAGCACCAGCAAAATCATGATAAGGAAAAATGCCAGCGGCAGGCGTGAAAATATGGCGCCGAGGTTTTCATTGGTGTCTTCATCTTCGCCACCAAATACGTAATCGTAGCCATAATCCCAGGAGGCTTTTTGTTCCTTCATCCACGGGCCGATCTCTTCAAAAACATCCGCTGCATTGTAGCCCGGTTGCAGATAAGCACCTACGGTCATGGTGCGTAAAAGATCTTTGCGGATATATTTGGAAAACTGCCAATCTACCCGCACATCAGCCACCTGCGACAGCGTTACATTTTGTCCGGTGGCCGCCGACCAGATGTTGTAGGCTTCCACTGATGCGATATCGTGCTCATCACTATTGCCACTTTTCATAAAAATGGGGATGCGCTCGTCGGTGTCGCGGAAGTCGTCGATCTTCATTCCTGAGAGGCCGGCATGAAGCGCCATGGCTATCTCCATGTTGGTGAGGCCGGCACGTTTGGCTTTAAAAGGATCGATGTCCACAATTAGTTTTTTGGTTTTCGGGCCCCAGTCGTCGGTAATGTTTTTGGCTCCCCTGGTGGTCACGAGTTTTGTTTTCACCGTTTCGGCTATAGCTGCTAACCGTTCGGGGTCGTTTCCCGAGATGCGTATTTCGACCGGCGTGCCTGAAGCGCCGGCACCAGTAAGTCGGTTTACACGGATGTCGGCATCGGGGATGTGATTGATACAAAAGCTGTCCACTTTGGCAATAATATAATCGTTGTCGCGGTCGCCGGTGGTGTTGAGCAGCAGATGCGCATAGTTGGAGTTGGCCTCATTTTTAAAATATCCCAAATCGTAAGGTTCGGGGCCTTCGCCAATAAATGATGAGAAATCCAATACTCCGGGTTCATCTGTTTTTTCAGGGTCCACCAGAAGCTCATCCAGGATAAAAATGCCAATATCTGCCACTGCCATTTCTGTATATCCGATTTGTGTGCCTTGCGGAAATTTGATGTCCACGGTCACTAAGTTGCGGTCGCTGTCGGGCACCAGTTTAAATGGCAGCAATTGCATAGAAAGCAGCGCGGCCACAAATAGCGCGGCAATCATTCCCAAAAAAGGATAAGGATTTTTTAGTACGCGAAACAGCACGCCGTTGTACCATAAGTTTATGTTTCTCATATTCCGGTCGACCGCATTCTCCTTTTTCCTCATATTTTTCGAGTTATCTTTTACAATAGCCATAGCAAGCAATGGGATCAGGGTAAATGTTAGAAACCACGAGCTGAGCAGCGTAAGACTCACTACCCAAAACAGGGGCGACGAAATTTCGCCCATAGGTGTTTCGGCCAGTGCAAAGGGCAAAAAAGCCGAGGAAGTGGTGAGCGTCGAAATGAGCAGCGGAACTAACAAAACTTTGCAGGAGTAGATCATAGCTTCGAACTTGCCCATGCCCTTGTCCATGCTCACCAAGATAGATTCTGACATAACAATTCCGTTATCTACCAGAAGACCTAGCGAAATAATCAGCGCTGCCAGCGATACTTTATTTAATCCCAAATCGAGTACCCCCAGGAAAAAGAAGGTAAAAAGAATGACCATGGGAAGCAGCGCTGCCACCAGCATGCCCGTGCGGAAGCCCAGAAAGAAAAGCATCACAGCCAACACAATAAGGATACTCTGTACCAGGTTTTTCAGAAAATCGGTGACCTGTCTGTTGACCACCTGATCCTGTGAGGCAGAACGCACCACCTCTATTCCCAACGGAAGGTTGCTGTTGATGCGAGGAATGGCTTTGTCAACCTGCTGGCCCAGGCGCACGATGTTGGCTCCATCCTTCAACGATATAAACAGGGCGATAGCCGGTTGCCCGTTGATTTTTACAATCTTCTCGCGTGGGCTTACATAGTCGCGGTAAATACGGGTAGTAATATCTTCCAGAAATACTACCGTCCCTGACGAGGTGGGTATCAGGATTTTTTTCAGGTCGTCCAGCGATTTGAAATTACCCGACGGTTCCAGATCTATCCGCTTGCATCCCACATTGATTTCGCCCCCCGGGAAAAGAATGTTGGTGGCCGAAAGAATGTTTTTTAGCTGCATTGCATTCAGGCCATAGCGCGAGAGTTGTTTGTCGTCAAATTCGATAAAAATGCGTTCGTCCTGCACTCCTCCGTATTTTATTTTTGCTGCATCGGGTAGCAGGAGCAGCTCATCACGAATGTTTTTGGCGTAATCTTCCAGCTGGTTGTAGGGCACGCCATCGCCCGTTACGCCGAGGATGATGCCGAACACCGTGCCGATATCTTCATCTTTTACCACCGGCCCATAAATACCTGGCGGGAGCTGCGGTTTGAGGTCTTCCACTTTGTTGCGCAGGCGTTCCCACACCGGCTGAAGTTCTTTGTTGCTTACCTGCACCACCAGCTCAATGGTAATCACCGAGAGCCCGGCGCGCGACTCGCTGCTGATGGTTTTTATTTCAGACATCTCACGTATCACCTCTTCGAGTGGATCGGTGACCAGTGCTTCCACTTCCAGTGGATCGGCGCCGGGATATTTGGTAACCACTGTGGCCACGCGGATGGTATAGGGCGGCATGCTGTCGCGCTCCAGCTTGAAGTAGTTGTAGATGCCGATGATGCCAACAATCAGAAAGATGGTGATGGTAATACGGTTATTATTTAATGTGATTTTTGTAAGGTTCATGGCGTCCTGGATATAAATTTTTTAAAAATCATTATCGTCGAGTAGTTTTACTTTTCTGCCTTCATACAAAAACCGGATGCCGGCTGTAATGACAATGTCACCGGTGTTGAGTCCTTCGTTAATCTCATAACCTGCCGGACTTAGTTCGCCCGGCTTCATATTTCGCCTGGTGGCAATGTAAAAGCCTTCTTCGTTAGTTGGCTGAGCCAGATATACGAAGTCACCATTTTGGTCGTGACTTACTGCATCGGGGCTAATTATGATAGAAGTTTGACGGTTCTTGTCTTTCAGCGGAATGTTTACCGTGCCGGTCATTCCTGAAAATACCTGTGCAGAAGTTTCCCCGCTCAATTGTACAATTACAGGATAGGATGAAGAACCCGGGGAGCCACTACTCACCTCGGAAATTTTTCCGGGGAATGATTTGCCGGGAAGGGTGGAGAATTGTACTGTAACTTCCATTCCCTGGCTTATCCGGCCTATTATGTTTTCGGGTACTGCCGTTTGCACCTCGATGGTTTGGATGGACGAAAATGCCACCACCGGATGGCCTGCGCCAGCCATTTCGTTTTCCTTGGCAAAAATAGCCGAAACCGTTCCTGTGTAGGGAGCATCGAGGCGGGTATAATCCAATTGTTTTTGGGCTGCCTTTACCTGTTCGCTTGCAGTTTCGGCCATTGCCTGTGCTGATTCGTATTGCGCTTTTGCCTTTTCATAATCATTTAGCGAGGCGTTGTTGCCGGCATACAGGTTTTCTATCCGCAGAAAAGCTGATTTAGCAGTTGTTTGCTGTACCTCAGCATTTTTTAGCGAAGCCACCGCTTTGTTGTAGTTGATGCGGTAATCCGTAAAATCCAGGCGGGCAATCTGTTTTCCTTTTTTTACGGTATCGCCCAGTTGCACTGCTATTTCCTGTATAGTGCCGCCAACTTTAAAACTGAGTTTGGCCTCGTCCCGGGGTTGTGCCACTCCTGAGAAAGAGCGGGTTTCGGTGATGGCATTTCTATCCACTTTCTGAAAATAGACCGGGCGGATAGCCTCTTCGTTACTCTCTTTGTGAGCGCAGCCCGCCGCAAAAGCCACCATCAATGCGATGAAAAACGATCTTTTTATCTGTCTATTAATACCTATTCCCGCCAGCCTGCCTGCTTCGATGTGCGGCAGAAATGCCTGAATGAAATTTATTTCATTTTTACGGGTGTTCAAATGTTTGGATGAATATTTCATTTTAGTATTCTTTGTTTAAATTATTAAATAAGCGGTTGGAATATTCCTGTTGTTCTGTTTTATCAGTTAAAAAACCAAACCTTCCCTGCATGCGCTCGGTTTTGATGTAGTCAAGGATGTATTGATAATAAGCACTTGCCGCCATGTATTTTGAACGTGTCATTACATTTTGGGCATCGATAAGCTGTACTACAGAAGTCACGCCCTGGGCATACGCATCCTGAACTATTTTGTAATTATCCTGGGCAGCGCGTGCAGCCTGTTGTGCAAGCTCCAGTTCTTTGTACGAAGCTTTTAGAAGCTGTACGTTTGAGCGGAGGCCTTTCTCGATCTTGTTGAGAAGGTCGTCCTTCTGCCAACCTATTTTTTCCTGTTCGATGGTGGTGCGTTGCACTTCTGCCCTTTTGCGTCCACCCTCAAACAGTGGAATGCTCATCTTCACTCCGAGATGCCAGGTGATGTCGTCGGGTGGCGGCGGAACGGGCAGGCCGGAAATTGGCCGGGTGCCCTCGCGAACAAAAGCCTGGTCGGCCTGGCCAAACAAAGCCACCTCGGGAACAAACAACTGCCTGATCTGCATCGACTTTTTTCGATCCACTATTTCGCCAGCGGTAAGAACCTGCTGTAGTTCCGGCGACCAGGTGTGCATCTCGCTGATGAGGAAGCTGGCGTATTTTTCCGTCAAATCCGGATTGCTGAAATAGAGTGCCAAAATGTTTTGATCGGGCACAATGGTTCTATCGATTTCGGAAGAGTCGGGGGTGGCGATGGTGTTACCAATGGGATGGTTTAGTAATTCATTAAGCTGGTACATAGCAGCTCTATAGCCGGCCTGGGCATCGTTCAGCTCCATTTTGCTAATGCTTACTTCGGTAGTCCAGCGGTTTACATCTGAAATGCCGCCTTCGCCACTTTGCTCCTTTGCCTTTGCTAATTCAAGGTTTTGTAGAGAGGCATATACATTTTCATTTTTAATTTGAAGATTATTCCTGTTAAAGAGCAACGAAATGTATGCACCCGAAACATCCGAAACAATGTCGAGCATGGTTTGCCGGCTTGCGTGCTGCTCGTATTCGGCGGCCAGTTTTTTAAGCGCGATATTACCAAATGCAGCCTCTGACCAGATTACTTGCCGTAGCGAGGCGGAGCCGGAAAGTGTAAATTCGCCACGCTGCCCCATAGAAACATCCACAAGGTTCTGGCTCAGTTGCAATGCGGAAGCTGAGACCTCTACCTGCGGCAAGACGTTGGCTTTGGCAATGCGTACTTCTTTTTGCGCCATCAGCAAATCCTGGTCGGTAATTTTTCCCTGAAGGTTATTCTCCAGCGCCTGCGCAATGGCCTGCCGCAACTCCATCGTTTCGCCCGGCATTTTCTCGACGTTTATAAGCACTGCATTTTCCAACTGCTGCCAATTTACCGGGAATTTTCCTGTTTGTCGCAGGCTTTCCATATTTACAACGGGAGTGCGTTTGCTGCCGTTGCGGCTTACCGGTATTTCAGACAAGTTGGTGCCCTCGCTCACTTTTAATACCCGCAAAGCCACCTCGCGCGCCATTTGCAAAAGGGTGAATTGTGGTGTGAAAGTTACGCTTGCACCGAGTGTCAAATCACTGGGGCCGCTCACCGCAAGCGATGGAACTTGCCGCTGGTTAAGCTCCGCAAAAAGTGCTGCTATTTCCACAGGTGTGTTTTGTATCATCGGAAGAACAAAGGCAGCATCAACGCTTGCAGGCATTTCCGAAAGGATATTCTCCATGCCGGCTTCCACCGGAATAAAGGAAACATTAAAGCCCTGATCGTGCTGTGATAAAAACTGCCGGAGCGGCTGGAAGTTGGTATAAAGCGGTTCGGGAACGAGTACGGCAAGATGGCTAAACCCAAACATGTCGTAAAAAGCACGCATATCGTTTTTCAGCTTGATCATCGAGGGGGTGTAGGAAAAGTTCGTAATACCGCTGCTGCTGTCGGCCTGCAGGGTCAAGCCTTGAAGCTCGCGGTCGAGCGAAGTAGCAGCAATCACCGGTTTGGGGTAGGAGGGCAGATGCGCGGCAGCATCGGAAGAGAGGAAGCCCAGGGTAATAACAATGTCCGTTTCAGGATCGTCGAGAAGTTCCCGAAGGTTTTCGTTTATCTTGTCTGCCTGCCATTCGGCACTTAGCTCCCTGAACTTAACTCCGCCACGCGCTTGTGCCAGTGCTTCAATTTCTGATTTTATCTCCTGCGCCAACGTTTCAAACTCCCCGGTAGCGGCATCTTTGCTGATCCCGATTTTTATCGGCACCTGTGCTTGCGTAGCTGTCCGGGCAACAAGAAGTGCCAGCACCATGTATAATAAAAAGCTGATTTTATTCATCTTTTGTCGATTTGAATTGATCGTTTGCTATCTGAAATTTTTGTTTTATATCCATTAAAGCTGCAAAGTAAGTAAATGTTCACTAACCTAACAAATGCAACGAAAACTTTTTTCATAAAAAACAATAATTTCATTAAAACAGAAATAAGTGCTGCAAGCAAAAGTTACTTCTAATGGGTTTAAATTGAAAGCAAACACATACCAATAATGTTGAGGAGATTCATTCCGCTTTTTATGGTGCTTTTAACAAGCATTTCCGCGAAAGCCCAAAACCGGGAACATGAAAAGGTGTATCGGTTTAATTACAAATGGGAAGTTGCCGCAACGGCTGTCGGATATGGGCTAAACTATTGGGGGCTTGGGTTTATTAAAAGACAAATCTCGTCTTGATTCAGCTACGATCTTCAGCCTTCAGCGTCGTGATATTTGGTTGTTTGACCGCCAGGCCACTTATCAAACCCCGGGCAACTACCATTCTGCACAACTGATCTCAGATATCGGAATGAATATTTCGCTGGCTCTGCCTGCCCTGTTGGTTTTTGATGAACAAATAAGAAAAGATTGGCTGTCCATACTTTGTATCTACCTCGAAACGCAGGCGCTTGGAGGGCATTTGTATCTTTGGGGCGGCCCCATGACGCACAATCGAATCCGGCCGTATGTGTACAATCCCGGTTTTGGATTGGATATGAAGTTAGGAGGTGGCAGCCGCGATTCCTTTTTTAGTGGTCACACTTCCTGGACTGCCGGCGCATCATTCTTTACCGCCAAGGTCTATTCCGATTACCACCCCGAGCTTGGCAACAAAAAGTATTGGCTTTTTGCCGCTGCATTAATTCCTCCGGTTTTTGTAGGATATTTCCGCATGCGTGCCAGCAAACATTTTCCCACCGATGCAATCACCGGCCTGGTCATAGGCGCTACCACAGGCATTCTCATCCCTCACCTTCACAAAATCAAGAAAGAGAAAAATTATTCTGTGGTGCCATTTTTTGGTGATTATAGTGGCGTGACATTCGTTCTGGAGATGTAGGGAAAAATCTCTGCTGTGCGGATAAATTTATAAGATTTCTCAGTACAAGTTGGCGGTTATCGATGGCATATTTTTTAAATGATTGAAAAAATGTAACTCTTTGGGTTCTTTTATCATCTATTGTTAGCTGGCAACTTACAAGACCCCAACTAACTCCTGAGCCAACTGGTGTGGAAAGGCAGGGGATGGGTACAGATAGAGAAAAGCTAAAAAATGCAAAATAATTCATTGCCATAGTGAATGTTCACTAACTTTGTATCGAATTTCAAATTTATTTGCAATGCAGGGTCAGGAAAATATGCTGGAAGATCAATTTAATGCCGAGATGTTTAAAAGTGAGCGGCTGCGGGCGCTTATTCTCGTCGGACTGCTTTCGCTAGAAGCTGTGGTTCTAATTATTAATTATTCGCTTTACCAGGAGGCGTACCTGCAGATATTCGAGAGTTACATTGCCATTTACGCCATACTTATTTTTACCGTTTTGCTCATTGTTTACGAAGTGTTGATTCATTATCTGTTGTTAAAAATGCGCAAACGGTTTTTTTTAAACCCCAGAGTTTTTGGTTATTTCAATGCATTTTCAGAAATCACTCTGCTCAGTTTTTTATTGATTTTTATAGTTGAGTACACAAGGCAGACAACGATTTTGCAAACTCCGGCCACACTCACCTATTTTATTTTCATTGTGCTTTCTACCCTGCGGTTCAGTTTCAAATTATCGGTGTTCACGGGTACGCTTGCAGCGCTTGAATTTGTCGGGATTTCCATTTATTATTCAACGTATCGTGCCGGAGGCTCCATACCGGAGGCGGAGGCTCTCAGTTTGACAGGGATGCAATATTTCGGGCAGGGCATCATCATGCTTATCACGGGTATTGCCGCCGGCTTTGTTGCCGATTTGATTAAAAGAAAGGAGCAAAAATCACTACAGGTGTTAAATGAGAAAAATGAAATTATCGACCTTTTTGGCCAACAAATTTCTCAGCAAATTGCCAACAGCATTCTTGAGAAAAAGGATGAACTGGCCGGGATAAAGAAAAATGTTAGTGTCATGTTTCTTGACATCCGAAATTTCACTCCTTTCGTCGAGAATCATCAGCCTGAGGAGGTAGTAACCTATCTCAACGACTTGTTTTGTTTTATGATACGAATCGTTGAAGAACACCATGGGGTCATCAATCAATTTGTGGGCGATGGCTTTATGGCTACTTTCGGTGCACCGGTTTCAAGAGGAAACACAGCCAGCGATGCAGTTTTAGCAGCCACCGAAATTATTGCTGAACTGAAAAGCGAACTGGCCACCGGCAATTTGCCCGATACTCGTGTGGGCATAGGCATACACTATGGCGAAGCAATTATCGGAAATATTGGTTCCTCGTTGCGTAAGCAATACTCCATTACCGGCAACGTGGTGATTATCGCTTCACGCATCGAGCAGCTCAACAAAAAGCACCACTCGCAGTTGCTTATTTCTGAGGAGGTATTCGATCGGCTGAACGAGGCCGAAAAGAAAAACTTTGATTCAGCAGAGCTCACAATGGTAAAAGGAAGTAACAAGCTTTTTTCCATTTACAGGTATCTCGAAAATAATTACGAAGAACATAAATCTAAATAGTCATGAAAATAGACGCATCGCTATTATTAGAAATCGAGGAGTTTGTAAGCGAACTCCTGATTAAAAAAACACCGCCTTATCTTGTGTATCATAATATTGATCACACGCGTGAGGTGGTGAAAAACGCGGAGCTTATTGCAAAACATGAAAATTTCAACGATGATGAACTAAGCATTCTTAAAGCAGCCGCCTGGTTTCACGACACCGGCTACACCGTGAAATATTTGCAACATGAGGAAGAGAGCGTGAAAATTGCCTCCGTATTTTTAAAAAAGGAACAAGTGACTGCGGATCTTATCGATCTGGTGGCCGATTGTATCAGGGCAACCATCTCTACCCAAAAGCCGGCTAATAAAATTGAAAAAGCTTTGCGCGATGCCGATTTCATGCACCTGGGAAAAGAAAACTATCCCGAATATGCTGATCGGATACGCAAAGAATGGAACGATGCCGGCGTGCGGACAATAAAAAAGCGCGAATTTGAAGAGGAATCGGTAAAGATGTTCCTTGACCATAGTTTTTATACAAACTATGGGCGCAATGAACTATCGGAGACCAAGGCCAGGAATCTTGAAGCCCTGCAAGCATCGGTGAAGAAACGTGGCGAAAAGGAAAAGAAAAAGGAAAAGGAACAGGAAAAGGAACAGGGAAAAGAACAGGGAAAAGAACAGGAAAAGAAAAAGAAAAAGAAGGAGAAAAAGGTAATTGGCAAAAATACCTATTCACGTGGTGCAGACTCCATGCTCAGACTTACCGCCCGCACCCAGATAAATCTAAGCTCTATTGCCGACAACAAATCCAATATCCTGATTTCGCTCAACGGCATCATTATTTCTCTGGGGCTGGCCGCATTGGTAAGCAAATTTAAGGAAGACCCGGCCATCATCTTCCCCACCATTATTTTTCTTGTTTTCAGTTTGTCAACCATAGTGTTGGCTATCTTGTCTACGCGCCCCCACATTTCTAAAGGGAAGTTTACCCAGGAGGATATTGAACACAAAAAGGTAAATCTTCTTTTTTTCGGGAATTTCTACAACATGCCTTTGCCGGAATATGAAGAGGCTCTGAATGCCATGATCGACGACGATAAGTATCTTTACACCGCCATGATCAAGGATCAGTACCTTCTGGGGAAAGTGTTGGCCAAAAAGTACAAGCTCCTGCGTTGGGCCTACAATATATTTATGGTGGGAATAGTAGTTTCTGTCATCGCTTTTCTGCTGGTTTTTTTACCGGTTTAAATAAGGCGTAGCGGAGGATGCCCCCGCCAAATCAGTTGTTGGTGTATTTTTTAATATTAATAAAATTAAAACTCAAGTAAGATGAACACACAAGATAAACTTCAGCACATCAGTGATCAAATTGCAGAAATCATCGCCAAAACCCATGAAATGGAAATCATGCACCAGGAGTTGATCGGTCGGGTGCATCCGCTGTATCGCGAAAGCGCGCTCAATCTGGTGCATTATCTGGCGCTTAGAAGTTTTGAGATTGAAAAGCTGCAGGAGCGTTTAAGACATCTGGGGCTTCCCGGTCTGGATTCGGCTGAAGCGCATGTGATGAGCTCGCTGCGGTCCATACAAAATATTGTAAACCATCTGCGTGGAACACCCGATGCGACGCAGCCGGTCGCTCCCATTTCGGTAAAGAAAAGCGAAAAACTACTCAGGACAAACACCCGGAAGCTATTTGGCTTTCAATCGAAAAACCGATGGACACGGATTATGGTGACGTTACCTACAGATGCCGCTGAGGATTATGGCCTGATCAACCGTTTGATCCGCAAAGGAATGAACAGCGCGAGGATAAATTGCGCTCACGACAGTCCCGAAGTATGGGGAAAAATGATAAACCATATTCAGCAATCCAACAAAGCCTCCAAAAAAAATTGCAAAATTATGATGGACCTGGCCGGACCTAAACTTCGCACAGGCATTATGAAGCCCGGCCCCGAAATATTGAGGTTCAAGCCCCAACGCGACCTCTCAGGCATTGTGACAAAACCTGCCAGAATCTGGATTGCCCCGCCAACATTACTCCCACCTGATGAAACAGCCGATGCCATCATTCCGGTGGAACCTGCTTTGGTAAAAAAGTTAAAACGGGGAAATACCATCCGTTTTACTGATGCACGCGGCAAGAAAAACAGTATTGTAATTGAGCGAAAGCAGGGTGATGGAAAATGGGGGTTATGCTATGATTCTGCTTATTTAAAAACGGGGACAGAACTGATTCTCAGCAAAGTGAAACAAACCGGCAAAGAGGTCGACCTTGTAGGTACGCTGTTGCCATTGGAGCAGGTCATTTTACTTCATAAAGATGATCTTCTCATTCTGCACAAAAGCCCCATGCCCGGCGAGCCTGCCCAATATGACAAGCATGGGAAACTTACTGCACATGCACATGTTTCGTGCACATTGCCTGAAGTATTTGATGATGTGGTGCCCGGTGAAGCCGTGTTTTTTGATGATGGTAAAATAGAAGGTTTCATCGAAATAAAAGAGGTGGATAAGCTTCGTATAAGAATTGTGCACGCCAAAAATACTGGCAGCAGGCTAAGAGCGGGAAAAGGTATTAATTTTCCGGATAGTGATTTGAAGGTTAGCGGATTGACTCAAAAAGACAAAGAAGACCTCGATTTTGTAGCGCAATGGGCCGATGTGGTAAACCTGTCGTTTGTAAACCAGGCCTCCGATGTAGAAGTCTATCTTGAAGAAATCGCTAAAAAGGAGGCCAAGCCCGGTCTTATCCTGAAAATAGAGACACGAAAAGGGTTTGTTAATCTTCCGGAAATATTGCTTCATGCCATGCAGATATTCCCGGTAGGAATAATGATTGCCCGCGGCGATCTGGCGGTTGAAACAGGTTGGGATGATTTTGCATCTATCCAGGAAGAGATCATGCGCGTGGGCGAAGCGGCTCATGTGCCGGCCGTGTGGGCCACACAGGTGCTGGAGCGGATGGCCAAAAGCGGTGTCCCTACCCGTTCGGAAATTACAGATGCTGCACTGGCACAGCGCGCCGAATGTGTGATGCTCAATAAAGGTGAGTATATCGAAAAAACAGTAGATGCGCTGGACAGCATCTTGAGAAAGATGCAGAGAAATCACTACAAGACAGGCGTGCAGCTTCCCAGGCTGGAGGATGTCGAAAATCTAAAACTCTCGCTTTAGTTATTATGCTCTGCGCCCGCTGCATAGGATGGTTCGTATTGTTTATAATCTGCATTAGTGCAATTGGGGGCATGCGCAGCTATGGGCAGCAACAAAATGTTGCCTTGCTGGCAGCAGGAAATATTGCCGGCGGTTCAGTAGATGGGGCTTTGGCAGAACAATGGAAACGATGGGCTCAGGATAGCACTTTTTTGGCCTTTGTTTTCCCAGGAAATTTTTATGATGCCAAAGCAAATACTTTTCCACTGCAGTTGATCAATGATTTCCGGTCGCCATTGCTTTTGGCTCCCGGCCGTAGCGAATGGGATAATGGCAGACCCGATGGGAAAAGGGTTATTAAAAACATTGAAGATGCGCTTGAGGAGCATTACCGGGGTAAAGTTTATATGCCCCAGGCCGCTTGTCCGGGGCCACAGGAGGTTGTGCTTAATGATCATCTGGTTGTAATATTGCTCGATACTTACTGGTGGGTTTACAAACACGACCGCCGCTACCTGAAATGCGGTATCGAATCGGATGCCGACGCTTTGATGCTCATTCAGGATGCCATCAGGCGGCATTATCCCGATAAACACGTTGTAATCGCCGCCAGCCAGGCGCTAGAGAGTTATGGCAACAGCGGTGGCCATTTCTCATTCCGGCAGGCCGTATTGGAAGCTCCCTACCCCTTTTACCGTAAGGTTCTGGGCTTACGAACGGACCACAACTATCCCGACTTTAAGACTTTTCGCGATCAAATGCTTGCTATGCTCAGGATGTATCCAAACATCATCTATCTTTCATCCGGCGACGACAATTTGCAGTATTTCGAAGACAACGGCGTACATCACATCATTAGCGGTTCGATGGTTCAACAGAGTTATGTTAATCCGAAACGGGCAACATTTGGAAGCTTGCAAAAAGGCTTTGCCCGGCTGCTTTTTTATCCCGAAGGGGAAAGTATCCTGGAGTTTTATGGAACCGACGGGAAGATTTTCCAAAAGCAACTTTATAAAAGAGAACTTAAGAGTAGGATAGAAAGATCTGGCGTGCAGCAATTCCCCGACAGCGCTGTGAGCAAAGCCAGTGATCAATACAACATTTCTGAATCGAATTACTTTTGGATGGGAAAAAATTACCGTAAGGTTTGGGATACGGAAATTGAAGCTCCGATTTTTGATATTTCCACTAAAATGGGCGGCCTTCAAATTGTAAAACGGGGCGGCGGGCAACAAACCAAATCGCTGAGGCTGAAAGATGAGCATGATCGGGAATATGCTTTGCGCTCGGTCGAGAAATATGCTGAGGGCGCTTTACCTGTAAGCATGAAAAAAACTATTGCGGTAGATGTGGTCCAGGATCAGATATCAGCTTCCAATCCCTATGCGGCTCTGGTGGTAGCTCGGCTGGCGAATTATGCAGGCGTATTTCATACAAATCCTGAAATAGTTTTTATACCTGATGACCCGCTGCTGGGCATTTATCGTCGCGATGTTGCCAATCAGCTCTTTCTGTTCGAGGAGCGGCCGGATGGCAAAGGCTGGGACATTGCCAGCTTTGGTTACTCCAAAAACATCGTCTCTACCAGCAAAGTGGTAGAGGCCATTCTAAAAAAGAGAGATCATCAGGTTGATACAGAAGCAACGCTCCGGGCGCGCTTGTTCGATATCTGGATCAACGACTGGGACAGGCACGACGACCAGTGGCGGTGGGCAACTTTTAAGAAAGATGGTAAAACCATTTACAAACCCATACCCCGCGACCGCGATCAGGCCTTTTTTGTCAACCAGGGCATCATTCCATGGATTGCTGCCCGTAAATGGCTTCTGCCCAAAATCCAGGGCTTTGACGATTATACCGAAAATGTCCCTGGTCAATCCTACAACGCCCGTTATTTCGACCGTTTCTTTTTGACCGCCGGCGACTGGAACGACTGGCTCAGTCAGATTGATTCGCTGAAAATGTTGCTGAGTCCTGCAGATATCGATACGGCGGTTGCGGCGCTTCCCAAAGAAATTCAGCCGTTGTGCGCTTCAACAACTGCTGCTACTTTAAAAACCAGGCTTAACAATCTGGAGCCTATGGCGCGTCAGCTTTATCTGTCGCTCGCCAAAGGAGTCGATATCACCGGAACACAGAAAAAAGATCGATTTCGCATTGTTGCGCCCAACAATACTTCATTGCAGATAATAAAGTATGACGATAAGGAAGGGGATACTAGCGCGGCCGTTATTTATCAACGAACCTTTTATGCCTCTGAAACCAAAAAAATAAGAATTTATGGCTTTTCCGGCGACGATCATTTTAACATTGAAGGCAATTCGCGAAACAAAATAAAAACGACAATAGTAGCTGGTGATGATCATAACCACATAGTTTACGAGGGTAGAAAGGCGCCACGATACATTACCATTTATGATAAAAAGAATACCAAAGTTTCACCTTTGCTCAGGTCTCGTTTAAAAAGCGGCTTCAACGCAGACGCGCTGGAGTACGACCGCGAAGCCTATAATCCTGATGTGGTTCTTCCCGGAATATTTGCAGGCTACAACAGGGATGATGGCGTATTTATAGGCGGTGGCGCTATCATCAACAAATATTCGCGCTACAGGCAGCAACAATACAAACTGCTTGGCAACTATGCTTACCTGACAAACTCAGTCCGCTTTTATCTTTCCGGCAAATTTATTTATCCTTTAAAGAAATTGGAAATGAATGTTGTGGCCGATATTAAGGCACCTCGTTTCGAAAGCAACTATTTTGGTATGGGCAACGAAAGTAGCTGGCAGGAGGGAAAATCAAAGATTGATTACTACCTGGTAAGGATGACGCAATATGCTGTTGCAATGGATTTTAATAAACAAATATCCAACGATGATGCACACAAAGCAGGGCTTGAATTATTTTATAAAAAGACAGATGTAAAGGACGTTGCCGGCAGATGGGTTACGGATATTCCGGATAACGGACTGGATGAAAACGAACTCAAAACACACCAGTACATGGGCCTGGCGCTCTCGTACCGAATCAACACCATCGCTAATCGCGAAACCAAAATTGAAGAAGAGTTTGTGGGAAGCCATAATTTTCCTACGCGTGGTGTGCGTTTGGAAACTACCTATTCGCAGTTTATTGGCCTTGATGATGTTTCTACCGGATTTTCAAAAGCTTCCGCCGATTTTACCGGCTACCTCAGTTTTGCGCAACGGCCGCGCGTGGTTTACGCTTTCAGGGTGGGCGGCGAAAAACTCTTTGGCGATTATGTATTTCATGAAGCTGCCACGCTGGGGCAAAAAGACAACCTGCGTGGCTTCAGACAAACGCGTTTTTATGGCGATGCTTCACTCTATCAAAATATCGATGTACGCATTCGGCTGAAGCAGTTCAACACCTACATTTTGAACGGCAGCACGGGACTGACGCTTTTTCACGACGTTGGGCGCGTGTGGCTGACTGGCGAAAACTCTTCGAAATGGCATCAGGGCTATGGCCTGGGCTTGTGGCTTTTGCCTTTCGACATGGCGCTGATTAGTGTCTATTATGCTCATAGCAAAGAGGACGACCTGATAAACATATCACTCAAATATCAGTTTTAATGACCGGGAAGCCATTTGTCGGACATGCTGCTTAAAAAGCCGAACAACATGATATTCAATTTTAAAATTCTACTACTGATTCTTGCAATGTTCAACGGATGTAAATTTAGTAACCAAAAGGAGAATGAAGCGACTGATCATTCCATCACACCGGATTATCAGCTTGATCTTCCCGACACTGTTTGGCAGTTGCCTGCCGAACTAAGAGAAATTTCAGGACTCGCATGTCTTGACGGAACCACCATCGCCGCTGTACAGGACGAAGATGCCCGCATTTACCTTCTCGACAAATCATCGGGGGAAATCATAAGCGTTCATGATTTTGGCAAAAAAGGCGATTACGAAGGCATTGAAATGGTTGATTCGGCAGCCTGGGTTCTCAAAAGCAGTGGAAACTTGTACCGTGTAGAAAATTTTAGGCAGCCGCATCCGGTGGTTACCAAATTCAAAACTCCGCTTACCTCCGCCAACAATGCCGAAGGCCTGGCCTACGATCCGGAAACGCACTCGCTTTTGATAGCTTGTAAAGGCAAGCCCTATTTACAAAAGGATGAGAAACATAAAGGTTTTAAAGCCATTTACAGCTTTGACCTCAATGAACTCAAACTCCGCGCAACGCCTGTGTTTCTCATCGACCTATCGGTAATCGAAGCATTTCGGACAACGGGAGCTATCCGGAAATTTTATGTCAAGGCCACCAAAAAGAGCGGGCTGATCAGCGATGCAATATTTTTTGAGCCTTCCGGCATTGCCATCCATCCTCAAAACAACCAACTGTACGTAATCTCGCATACCGCCAAACTTTTGCTGGTGATAAACCGCGAAGGGGAAATTGTAGAGATAAAAATGCTGCCTCCCAAACACTTTAATCAGCCCGAAGGTATTTGCTTCACGAAAGACGGCACCTTGTATATCTCAAATGAGGGCGGTAAAGGGTCAGCCAGTATTCTGAGGTTTAAGCCTCTTTGATGGGAAAGCATCATTTTCCCTGTGTAGGATTATAGGACGACTTTATCGATTTTAGTTCCAGAGCCATTTCATTAATGCGTTGTTCCTGTTGCATGAGCGATTTGAAACTGGTCAGGATGTTCTCAACCAATACCGGGGTAGAAGCATTTGTTTTATAAACATGCTCCTTTTTCCCGGCATTTAGTACCCCTGTCAAGCATAATTCAGCTGCGTTTTTTATACGCGACATGCACTCCTTTATCTTGCCATCCCGCGTATTAAGGTCTTTGTCGAATAGCAGAAAAAGATAATGTGGCTTTTGCATGAACAAATAATAGATCCCTTTAAAGAGCAATTTGAATTTATCATCCGTGGTTTCTACATTGTTCGTAATAATCTTAACGTAATCAGTGATTTGGACCTCGAACTCTGCAAGCAGCATCAAAATAATGTCGTCCACATTTTTGATGTCGCTGCTTAGTTGGTTTTCACTTACGTTTAGTTCAGCCGCAAGATTCTGAAGTGTCAGTGCCTTTAATCCTTTGCTCATAAGAATCTGCGCAGCTTTGGTGCTAATTTCAAACTTCGTTGTTTCCATGGCTTTTACTTTTTTTATTAATAAAATATGCCGCCACCGCGAAGCCCAAGGTTACGATGATTCTGAAAACCATCGCCCCGATCGTTTTGGTTTCGTAAAGACCTCCTGACCAAATGAACGCCCACAAGCCTGCAAAAGCGACAATAAGAATGGCCAGAGAAACGACCAGGAGCTTTAATGCCAAAATCTTATTTTTAAAAAAACCATAAACCGCAACCAGATAAAAAAGGCTGACGATAAGATTTGTAAAAACAATAAAAGGCACATAGTTGCCCTCCGCTTCTCTGACGTCGAACAAATCGAGTATTATTGCGCTGCTGGCGAATAAAGTGGCTAAGCCAAAGATGGCTAAGGCCACTGCGGTCAGGTATGTGAGCAGGTTTTTCATCCTTTACAATAGCTTCGTCTGGGTGGTTGGCTTTGGGGCCTTTACAACCAGAAACCTGACTACTTTGTCCGAATTATTATACAGGCAATGAACGATGTCCTTCGGGCTTTCCACCAAGCTGTTGGCCTCAACCTGCACTTTCTCCTTGCCGATAAGAACATCGGGAGTTCCCTCCAGAATATAGAAAAACACATCCACCGGCGTGATGTGTGGTTTCAGCGCTTCACCGGGTTGCAGGGTGATGAGTATGGCCTGTGCCGAATCCTTTTCATACAGTTTGCGAACATCCACTTTGTGGACCGTTTCTGTGATTTGTAATTCTGATGGTTTTACAATCTTCATGATTTCTAATTTTCAAAATTTATTTACGAATTAATATTTCAATTGAGTTGGTAAGTTCTTTGCCCTTCTCTGTCAGATTAAATGCATGGTTTGAGAGATGCCATTGTTTTACGAACAAACGTAGCGATCCCAACACAACTAGCGACAGGTGCGGGGCTTCAATATCAGGTCGTAGTTCTCCGTTATTCTGCCCGGCTTGTAGAATTTGAGTCATCATTCGAAAATTGGTATTCATAATATCCGACACCTTCCCGGACAATATTTTTTTGTTTTGAAAAAGCTCTTCCGAAAAAACTACAGCCACCAAAGAAGGCGATTGAGTGAAAAATTTGAACTGATTTAAAAACAAATGTTTTATCTTAACCATTGCATCGGCTTCCGTGTTCAGTTGGTCTGCAAAGAGCTGTTGCGTTCCATCTTTAAAAAAATCTAAAACGGCAATCAGTATTTGGGTTTTATTTTCGTAATGCCGGTAAGTGGCCGATTCAGAGAAGCCAATTTTTTTCGCCAGATTTTTGATAGTCAATCCCTGAATGCCTTTCTCTGCGATTAGTTCGAGTGAGACATCTATTATTTCTTTTTGCCTGTCCGACATTTCAAAATCTGTTTTCTTGTACATTTTTATTTTTACAGATAAATAATTTTGATACATATTTTCTTATCGCCCGTAAGGTCGAGGGCAGCTTTGTCAAATGCCGGCCTATTGGATAATCCGACAGATTCATAATTAGAAAAACCTATTCCTTCTTTGGGCAAAAACAAGCGCTTTTTAATTTTCCCATCGCTATCTTCATCGTGCAAAATTTTAACCGCATATTTTCCCTGAGGCAAATTTTCAAAGATTACCGTGGATGATGCGTCCACAATCGCCGCGGTAAGTTTTCGATAAAATGTTTTATAATGCTCATCAGGAAACCCGTCCGGACGGTTGTACAACGCAAATTGCATCACACCATTCGAATTTTGCAATTCACGCACTTCAACTGTCAAAGAATAGGTTTGTGGTTTTTGATAGCTAAACGCAAAAAGCAACACGGTAATTCCCAGAATGCTAAAGTTTGTCATTTTCATAAAGTAAGTGAATATTCGCTCACAAAAGTAATGCTTTTTTTCTTTCACCAAATTATTTTAGATTTTTTAGGAAAATAAATGAGACGGAAACGGCGTGCAACAAATCCTGAATAGCCAGGCTGATTTATTTACAAACAGTGACGAAGCATTCAGGTTAAGTTTCTCTTTTAAAGATAAAAGTTTGATAAAGTGGCCAAGCCAAAGATTGATAACGCAGCGGCCAGGTTATGGGAGTAGGTTTTTAATCCTTTACAATAGCTTCGTCTGGGTGGTTGGCTTTGGCGCTTTTACAACCAGAAACCTGACTACTTTGTCCGAATTATTATACAGGCAATGAACGATGTCCTTCAGGCTTTCCACCAGGCTGTTGGCCTCAACCTGCACTTTCTCCTTGCCGATAAGAACTTCGGGAGTTCCCTCCAGAATAAAGAAAAATACATCCACCGGCGTGATGTGTGGCTTCAGCGCTTCACCGGGTTGCAGGGTGATGTGCATGGCCTGCGCCGAATCTTTTTCTTACAGCGCTTTCAGTTCTTCGGTCTGTTTGGACAGCGGTCGGCGTATGGCTCAGCCCACGTTACTTTCAGCAGAAATAGAAAAAGGTGGCTAAGCTCTGGCTTGTGTTGGTCATTTCAAGTTTCAAAAACCGTTTTCAAATATCGAAGTTCACGCAGCTCCTTTCTAATCTGATAGCAAATAAATAGCGCCAAAAATACAAATATCAAAAAAGAAGACCACTGAACATACGTGTAAAAGCCTTCAGATAAATTTGCTTTGAATACGGGTAAAAGCAAAACAAATCCAATAATATAGGTTGCAAATAAAATTGGGGACAGTATATAGTTTACTGCTAATCGGATTTTGTGGTAGTGCACTAATTTTTGGTGCAACACTTTTGCGCTTTGGGAGAAATCAATTTTTTTATCGTCTAGTTTGTATTTAATTTCAATGATAATCCGCAGTAATAAACTGCCAATCATCAAAAGCAAACCCAACGTTGCCCGGGAATTCGTGTAGGCGGAAACATAAAAGAAAAAACCGATCAAAATGATTGCCGTAACTGATAAAACCACTTGGGATATGATTTGCCTTGTTTGAATTTTACGGGTTTTTTCGATAATACTCTTATACGATTTTTCGGGTTCAGAAAATTCCCGCGAAGCCCATTCTTGTTTGATGTTATAGAAATTAGTCATTCTTCACACATTTTGAAAGTTGAGTTTTGATGCGGTGGATTCGGGTTCTCACAACTTGGTGCGAAACGCCGATGATTTCAGCAATTTCTGCTTGCGGTACCTCGTCCAATTCCAGCAGAATAATGCTCTGGTTTTGCAGCGAAAGTTGATTGATGCAGGCATACATCCTGGTCAAACTATTTTCTTTCTGCGTTGTTGTTTCTTTGGTTTTTTCTGCTTCAATATCGAAATCTAACGACAGATGCTCCTTTTTTCGAAGTTCTTGCAAACACGTGTTTACGGTGATGCGGTAAATCCATGTTGAAGGATTTGCATCTTTTCGAAAGCTTTTCAGATTTAACCACACTTTTACAAAAACATCCTGAACCAAATCTTTTGCCAAGGCCGAATTACCTTTCACATAGCCGAGGCAAAGCCCAAAAACCTTTTGATAGTTTTCGTTGTATATTTTTTCAAAATAGACTTCGGAATTCATTTCTCTTGCAAGGCGGATTTAATTTGACTTAAAAACCAATTTGGTTTGTCATACATGATAAAATGTCTTGAACCTTCAGCAAAATCAAGCGAATAATCTCCCAGGTTTTGATATTGTTTGCGGTAATTATTTTCGACAATCTTTTGACCATAGGGTTCGGTGGCCACCAAAATCGTCACCGGAATTTTGATTTTTGATAGAGCCGACCTTAAGTCCAGTTTCAATAAATCCGTATAACCATAAACATAGGTTTCTCGGTCTGCCATTACCATCCAGTCGGTAAGCTGTTGCTGTTTCTCAATGTTTTGGGTCATTGTAGAAGCCAATTTTTCCACCATTCTTCTGAAATCGGCATCATCCATTGCCAGAATATTCTGATTGTAGGGCGTGTTATAGCTGATGTTTTCACTATCGTAATCCGGAATCATCACGGCGCCCATTGCCGGTAAAGCATCAATAATAATCAATTTTGAAAAAAGTTCCGGATTATCCGCAGCCAGCCATAATCCCAACGTTCCGCCCATGCTGTGACCGATGATGACGGGCTTTTTCAAATTTTGCTTTTCGACAAAATGTTCGATAGCTTTTTTAATTTTTGGCAACCAGGGCTTTTCAATGGGCGGAACATTACCAAATCCGGCAAAGGTGAAATTGTAGACTTTATGGTTTTTAGGCAATTCGCCAACCAAATCCAGGTATTCTTGTCCGGTGCAGGCAAAGCCAGGAAACAATAAAACCGGTTGACCTTTTCCGGAAATCGACACCTCAAATTCCTTTTGAGCGTAACTGTTCAAACTTAAAACCAAAGCCACAACTAATATCCATTTTGTTTTCATACTATTTCGTTTCGCTTTAGATTCAAAAGGCTTAAAATGTTACACGTCCAAAAGCATTTTTTATATCTTTTTTAGATAATTGTTGAGGTGACAGCGTTACTTCTGGTTGAATCATAGCCAACTATGCGCAAATATGATGAGAAACAGGACAGTGGGTTGGCGATTTGTTTCTAATAGTACCATTCTCCATGGCTTACCGGGAATCATTCGGCTTACGGTTTAACCTCCCTGACCCATCCCATCCTGATGGCAGTCATTACTAGTTGGGCTGTGTTGCGGCTATTGGTTTTCGACAGGATGTTGCTGCGGTGCTTGTCGACGGTGCGTTTGCTGATGAAAAGCTTTTCGGCAATATCCTGATTCGATAATCCATCGCAAATCAATTGCAGAACTTCCATTTCACGTCCCGAAAGCTGGATTTCAGCCGTAGCTTCAGTGGGGGAGGTATAAGGCATTTTTCGGATAACCTTTAGCAGTAGCTCATGCGAGAAGTAGGTGTCACCATCCATCACCGTTTCGATGGCCTCGCGCACCTGGGCTATCTCTGAGTCTTTCAACACAAAACCCTGCACGCCTGCATCGATCATTTTATAATAATAGGCTTCGTCGCCAAACATCGACAAGGCTACAATTTTTAGTTGTGGATGTTCAGCCAGCGCCAATCGCGTGGCTTCGGCGCCATCCATGCCGGGCATGCTGATGTCCATCAGCACCAGATCGGGTACGGTTTGTTGCAGCAATTCCAGAAACTGCTCGCCACTGCCTGCCTCCCGGATGTTGATATTTTCGTAATGATTTTCCAGTAGCGCACGAAGCCCGTTGCGGAAAAGCGTATGATCGTCGACGATGATGAGATTTAGATTTTTCATGGCGCAATCTTTACCTGTATGGTGACGATGATTCCTTCGCCGGGCCAGCTATCCACCTCGAAGGTGCCGTTGAGCGAGCCGATGCGCGAGCGGATGTTATTGATGCCCATGCCTTCGGTTTTGCCGTCGAGGATTTCTTGAAACTCAAACCCAATGCCATCGTCCTGATAAAGCAGCATCAGGGTATCGTCTTCGCGGTCGAGGCTGATAAGAATCTTGTTTGCTTTGGCGTGTTTCAGTGTATTCATGATCAACTCGCATACGGCGCGATAAAGAATTACTTCGGCGTTGCTTTCGAAACGCTGGCTGCCCAGGTTGCTGGTGAACTCGATTTTTATCTTTCTGGTGTCGTTAATTTTTTCGATGAAAGTGCTGATGGCGCCGTGAAGCCCGAAGTTGTCGAGCAGATGGGGGCTGAGGTTGTTGGAGATTTCGCGTAAGCTCCTGATGGATTCGTTGATAGCCTGTAGGGCATTGTTGTAAATGGTTTTATTTTCGGCAACGGCACCTGGCTGCTCTGTAAGCGCCGACACCGACATCTTGGCTGTTGCCAGCAAAGGCCCAAGCCCGTCGTGCAAGTCTTTGGCCAGTCGCTTTCGCTCGTTTTCCTCGGTCAGGATTACTGCATTGAGCACGCGCTTCTCGGCGACTTTTCGTGTTTCTTCTGCTTTGCGCAAATAAATAAAAATCTTGCGGATGTAGAACACACCAACCACCATTAGCAGCGACACCAGCACACCCAGCCAACTGCTAAAAATTTCCATACGGGGCGAAAGTTTACCATTGACATAAGGCAAAAAATCCAGCAGCCGGCGCCCGGCCATCACCATCAAACCTATCGACAGCAAAATCCAGCTCGAATTATACTTGGTGGTGCGGATGAGCGTGATGGCAAAAATCATTGCCACAAATTGCAACACAATTGAAACGATAAGCCCGACAATGGTTAACATGTCTGTTGTTTTTTATTTTGAAATGCGGATGCGAGCATCAACGGCAGTTACTCCTTTAGGATTTCCCAGCAATGGGTTAAGGTCGAGTTCGGCAATTTCGGGAGCTGCCATCACCAATGCCGAAAGCCGCACCACCACATCGGCGAAAGCCACCTCATCGGTTCCCTGCTGGCCGCGCACTCCCTGTATTATTTTGTATCCCCGCAGGCTGTGTATCATCTGCAGCGCTTCGTCGTGCCCAATAGGCGCAATAGCGGCGGCCACATCTTTGAGCACTTCTATAAATATGCCGCCCAATCCACAAATAATGGTGTGCCCAAAAGGAGCTTCGCGGTTGACACCGGCAAATAGTTCCTGGCCGCTGAGCATGGGTTGCAGCAGGATGGAAGTTGTGTCTTTGATCTTCATCATTCGGGCAAACTGCTGTTTCACTTCGTCCGTATTTTTCACATTCAGCGCCACGCCGCCTACATCCGATTTGTGTACCGGTCCTATCACTTTCATCACCACCGGAAAACCGAGTTTTTCAGCTCCTGCTAACGCTTGTTCAGCGGTTTGCGCTACCACTTCGCCGGCGCGCGGTATGCCTGCAGCATCCAGCAATTGTTGCACAGCTTCAGGATTCAGATATCCATCATTGCTGTGGTTGATAACCTTGCGGATCACTGCATGGTCGATAGCCGGAAGTTCGGGTTTTTCGGGTGCTGGTGGCGGGGTATTCATCACACGGCACAAAGCGTTACCCAGAATGGCTTCGTCGGGGAAGTTGATGCGTCCTTTTGATAAAAATTCAGCAACCTCTTCGCGGGCGGTGAGTATGGATGGGAGCACGGCAAAAATGGGTTTGCGGCTGGTGCTCATCTTTTTGTCTAGCACGCGGTAAGCGTCAAAAATACGCACGAGTCCCGGTGTGCCGAATATAACCACCATGCCATCTATCTCATCAAATTTCTGATCTACAGTGTCGATGATGATACCAAGATGCTCGGCGGTGCCGGTAGCCAGGAAGTCGATGGGATTGGCGACGGAGCTTCCCGCGAAAAGTTTTGCCAGCAGCTCGTCAGCCTCTTTGCCTTTCAGGTGCGGAACGTTGAGGCCTCCTTTTGACAAAGAGTCGGTGAGCATCACCGCCGGGCCACCAGCATGTGTGATGATGCCAATATTGCGACCCCGCAGCACGGGGTGCATAAAAACAGCAGCAACGGCAGTAAGATCTTCGCGGCCATAGCAGCGTACGATACCGGCTTTTCTGAAAAGTGCATCCACGGCTACATCGTTGCTGGCCAGCGCTCCCGTATGCGAAGAAGCGGCGCGGCTGCCGGCTTCCGAAGAGCCTGCCTTAACAGCTGCAATGCGACATCCTTTGCGTATTAGCGATGAAGCATGGCGCAGCAGCTTGCCGGGGTTGTTGATGGTTTCGAGATAGAGCAGCTTGACGCGCGAACTCTTTTCGGGGTCGAAAGTATTGTCCAGGTATTCGAGCACTTCTTCCACGCCAATTTGTGCGCTGTTGCCCACCGAGAACACGCTGTTGAACGTAAGTCCTTTGGGCAGCGCCGACTCGATGATAAATACTGCCGTAGCGCCGGAACCTGAAATAAAATCAATTCCTTTTGGGTTGAGTGGTGGGATGGGCAAAGTAAAAATACTGGCATGGTCTGGCGTTAGAATCCCTACGCAGTTGGGGCCAATGAGCGCACCACCCACCGAATTGATAACCTCCACAATTTTTTGCTCGAGCAGTTTGCCTTCCTCGCTCTCTTCGCTGAATCCGGCCGAGATAATTACGAAGGCGCGTGTGCCGTGGTTGTGGGCAAGCTCCTCCACAGTGGCGAGCGCATATTTGGCGGCTATGGCCAATATCGCCAGGTCCACCTGCGGCACCTCTTTCAGATCGCGAAATGAGGGGATGCCCTGCACAGAAGTTTCTTTGGGATTGGAAACGTAGAGTTTGCCTTTGTAATGGTTGTCGAGCAGGTTTTTGAGGATCTTGCCGCCGGGTTTGGTGATGTCTTTAGAACCTCCTACTACCACGATGCTTTTGGGATGGATGAGTGCTGAATTTATCATGAAAAACGATTTGTGTTGTGATGTAAATTATTTTTGCGCGAAAGTACAATTTTTAAAAATCGAAAAAGATGACAACATTTGACATCACCGGTCACGATGTGCTGGGGCAGGCGCTGGAAAGCTGGTTTCAGCGTCCGCGAAACATGCGACTGCGCGTGCTCTCCGACCGCTTCGACACTTCGCATATCGACGTGGCACACTTTTTCAGAACTTACGACGAGATGCCCGAAATTGAAAAGCTTGCGCTAAATTCGTGTCAGGGTTCCATTTTGGATATTGGTGCGGCGGCGGGCTGTCACTCCTTGGAATTGCTCGATCAGAAAAAAATGGTGCAGCCTATCGACATTTCGCCGGGAGCCTTTCGGGTAATGCAGGCACGGGGATTAGAAAATTCACGTCAGTTGGATTTTTATGAAATTAAAAACGAAAAATACGACACGCTGCTAATGTTGATGAATGGCATCGGTATCAGCGGCACTCTGGCCGGACTGGAAAAAACGCTGTTACAGGCCAAAAATTTGCTCAGACCCAGCGGGCGCCTGATCTGCGATTCTTCCGACATCATTTATATGCTGGAGCAGGAAGATGGCAGCGTGATGATTGACCTAGCTGCCAATTACTACGGCGAGGTAAATTTTCAGTTTGCGTACCGTAGCCGCAAGTCGGAGCCTTTCCCATGGCTTTACATACATTACGAACTGCTGCACGAATACGCTACTCGTTTTGGTTTTAATTGTGAAAAATTAGCCGACGGCGATCATTACGATTATCTGGCGAAACTTACCATTTAAGGGTTGAACAACATGTCTTTAATCACCCACAAAGGCGCAGAGGCGCAGGGTTTTTGATATTCTTTAGCGCCTCTGCGTCTCCGCGGTTAATCACCCCCGTTGACAACAGAGCCGCGGCGAGTGCACCTAAAATGCCTATTTTTGCCCCACAAAACATAGAAAATCATGATTGAGCAACTTCTTCTTTCCCGCGCAACCGACATCATCCGGCAGCTTTACGGAGCCGACATCGACCCGCAACTAATCGCCATCCAAAAAACGCGGCGTGAGTTTGAAGGCGACTACACACTGGTGGTTTTCCCACTTTTAAAATTCTCCAAAAAATCGCCCGAAGCTACCGCAAAGGAGATTGGCGATGCCATAACAGCCCAGGTGGAAGAGGTGACGGCTTACAATATCATCAAAGGTTTCCTTAACCTGACTGTTGCCGACAGCATTTGGAAAGATTTTTATAAAACCGAAAAACAAAACGAGTTATTCGGTCAGCATGCTACGAAAGAAGAGGCTCCTATTGTCATCGAATTTTCGTCGCCCAACACCAACAAGCCGCTGCATCTGGGCCATGTGCGCAACAATTTGCTGGGGCATTCCCTGGCCAACATTCTGCAGGCTGCCGGTAAAAAGGTGGTGCGCGTGAACCTCGTCAACGACCGCGGCATACACATTTGCAAGTCGATGCTCGCCTGGAAAAGGTGGGGCAACGGCGAAACTCCCGAATCTACCGGGATGAAAGGCGACCAACTGGTTGGGAAATATTACGTGCTTTTCGACAGGTTTTACAAAGCAGAGATCAAAGAGCTTGTAGAAAACGGGATGGACGAAGAACTTGCCGAAAAGGAGGCTTCACTGCTGATGGAAGCGCAGGAGATGCTGCGGCAGTGGGAGGAACAAAATCCGGAGATCAGGAAGATGTGGCAAGAGATGAACGGCTGGGTGTACGAAGGTTTCGATGTTACTTACAACCGGTTGGGAATTAGTTTTGATAAAATCTATTACGAGTCCGACACCTATTTGCTGGGGCGCGAGCTGGTGTATAAAGGACTCGAAAAGAAAGTTTTTTATAAAAAAGAAGATGGCTCCGTTTGGTGCGATCTTACCAGCGAAGGTCTCGACGAGAAGTTGCTGCTTCGCGCCGATGGCACTTCCGTTTACATTACACAGGATTTGGGTACGGCACAACTCCGCCAGGACGAATATAATCCGCAACAGTTGATTTACGTAGTTGGCAACGAGCAGAACTATCATTTTGATGTTTTGATAAAAGTGCTGAAAAAAATGGGGCGCGACTGGTCGGATGCCATGCTGCATCTTTCTTACGGAATGGTGGAGCTGCCGCAGGGACGCATGAAGTCGCGCGAAGGCACGGTGGTGGATGCCGACGACCTGATGCAGGAAATGGCCGATACCGCCCGCAAAACGACACTCGAATTGGGAAAAGCCGACGAGTTTGATGAACAAGGTCAGGAGGCGCTTTTCGAAATACTCGGGCTGGGGGCATTAAAATATTATATTTTAAAAATAGATCCCAAGAAGACCATCCTCTTCAATCCGGAGGAGTCGATAGATTTCAACGGAAACACCGGGCCGTTTATCCAATACACCTATGCACGTACGCGGTCGCTGTTGCGTAAAGCTGCCGAGAAAAATATCGCACCTGCTGCGGATGTCATTCCCGCAGAGTTTCATCCCAAAGAGCGGGCGGTTCTCAAAATTGCTTACGACTTTCCGGCGGTGGTAGCCGAAGCAGCCCAAAACCTGAGCCCAGCGGTAATCGCCAACTATGCTTACGAGCTGGCCAGAGAGTTCAACAACTTTTACCAGCAGGTGCCCATCCTGCGGGATGCCGAGGAGCAGCAAATCGTTTTCCGTTTGGGACTTTCTGAATTTGTTGGAACCATCCTCAAGAGTGCTATGCAGCTCCTAGGTATCGACGTGCCTGAGCGGATGTAGGAGTGCTGGTTTTTTATTGTTGTACAAATAGATTCTGGATTGATTGCTACGCTACCAATTGAAATACAATAGATTCCTCTCTTCGGTCGGAATGACACGACTGGCGCTCAAGAGAGGGGAAGGTGGGATCGGGCGCGCAGCGCCCGATCCCACCTTCCCCGGTCACGCCATGACACTTGTCATTTCGACCGGAAAATTTGCGGAGCAAATTTGGAGGGAGAAATCTATCACCACATATTTTTCACCGTTAAATTATGTTAACGATAAAACAAGCGCTTTTTTTGGCCGTACCTTTTTTTTGTAAAATCAAATAAATAATCAAGCCTATGGATATAGTAGTTGAAAACTTAACCAAAGTATTCGGGACACAAAGGGCTGTCGATGACATCTCTTTTCGTGTAAACACGGGTGAAGTGTTGGGGTTTCTGGGACCCAATGGTGCCGGAAAAACCACCACCATGAAAGCTATCACCACCTATCTCTACCCAACTTCGGGCGACGTTCGTGTGGGTGAATACTCCATTCATGAGCACCCCGAAGAGATCAAAAAACGCATCGGTTACCTGCCCGAAAGTAACCCTTTGTATCAGGAGATGCCCATACTGGATTATCTCCGGTTTGTAGCCCGGCTACAAGGCATCGAAAAGTCACGCATCAAAGAGAAGATTCTTGAGATGGTGCATGTTTGTGGTCTGGAAGGAGAGAAGCACAAAAAAATTGGTGAACTTTCCAAGGGTTACAGGCAGCGTGTAGGACTGGCGCAAGCGCTCATCCACGACCCCGAAGTGCTCATCCTCGACGAGCCTACCTCCGGCCTCGATCCTAACCAAATTGTCGAAATCCGTGAGTTGATAAAAAAGATCGGCCGCGAAAAAACGGTCATCCTCAGCTCTCACATTTTAGCTGAGGTTGAAGCTACCTGCGACCGCATCATGATTATTAACAAAGGTAAAATTGTTGCCGATGGCAGTGCCGAAACGCTCCGGAAACAGGCGCAGGGCAAAGAGCTGATGCGGGTGCAGATTGATACCGAGCTTACCGACGCTAATGCAACCGAGATTTTCGACAAGCTGCGCATGCTCGAGAGTGTGGAGATGGTGGACATCATTAGCAGCGCCGAAAAACGCTTCGAGGTGCAAAGCAGATCCGACATGTCGTCGGTCAGAGGCATCTTTAAAATGTGCGTTGCCAACGACTGGATTCTTACGCGGCTTTCGCCTATCGAAACAAAACTTGAGGATGTTTTTAGAGAACTCACGTTGAGTTAAATTCCAAAATCAAAGGACAAAAAACAAATAAATCCCAAATGACAAATGCCTGGTTTAAAATAATAGATTCTGAGCGAAACGCAGTGGAGCGAAGAATCTATTTATGGAAAATTATTTTGCCGAACAACAGTGATTTTAAACATTGAATTTTATTTGGAAGTTGGGATTTTGGAAATGAGTTTTCCCTTTAACAGTATATTTTAATTGTGAATTTTAAAAATTATTAAAACAATGAAACAGATTTGGGTAATAACTACCAGGGAGTTGCAGTCGTTTTTCGATTCGCTGACGGCCTACATCATGCTGATCGCCTTTCTGGCATTTAGCGGCCTGTTCACATGGCTCTATGGCTCCGACATCTTTTTTATAAAACAGGCCAGCTTACAAGCGTTTTTTGGTGTGGCCTACTGGACGTTGTTCTTTTTTATTCCGGCGCTCACTATGCGGCAGTTTGCCGAAGAAAACAAAACCGGCACCATTGAGCTGCTGCTCACACGCCCGGTGCGCGACTGGCAGGTGGTGACGGGGAAGTTCCTGGCCACACTGCTGCTCATCATCATAGCGCTGGCTTTTACGCTGCCCTATTACATCACGGTGGCCAACCTGGGCAACATCGATCACGGCGCCACTATTTCCGGCTACCTCGGTCTGATTCTGATCAGCGCAGCCTATGTTAGCATCGGCCTCTTTACAAGCAGCATTTCCAACAACCAGATTGTGGGCTTCATGCTGGCGTTGGCCATCGGAATTTTGTTTCACTTCCTGTTTGCGTTTTTGGCTTATGGCGCCAGCGGCATCGTAGGCGACGTGTTGTATTATCTGAGCGTCGGCAACCATTTCGAGTCGATAGCGCGCGGAGTAATCGACAGCAAAGACATCGTCTTCTTCCTGTCGATCATCTTCCTGGGGCTTATTAGTACCGAGGCCATGTTACAGAAAAACAGGAATTAATAAACTATTAAAAAAAGATAATTGAAGATATGAAAAAGAAGAATTCTATAGCCTCTCAATTGATCCTCATCGCCGTAGCCTTGGTGTTTCTGAATGTGCTTTCGGAGAAATATTTTTTGCGGCTCGACTTCACAGCCGACAAAATCTACACCATGAGCAATGCCACCAAGGATATTCTCAGGTCGCTGGATGAGCCGGTTACCATTACGGCTTATTTTACGCGCGGCAGCCAGCAGGAGATTGAGAAAGCCCGCAACGATTTTAAAGATATGCTTATCGAATATGCGGCCATTTCTGACGGGTTGGTGAATTATGAATTTATTAATCCCAACGAAGACGAGGAGGCCGAGCAACAGGCCATGCAGGCAGGCATTCAGCCGCTGGTGATAAGCGTACGCGAAAAAGATCAGGTGAAGCAGCAAAAAGTTTATCTGGGGGCTAAAGTAGTGATGGGCGAACGCACCGATATTATTCCTGTGATACAGCCCGGCGCTGCCATGGAGTATGCCCTGTCGAGCTCCATCAAAAAGCTGGCTGTAATCGACAAACCCGTGATTGGATTTGTTCAGGGCAACGGCGAGCCTTCCCTCAACGCCCTGCCGCAAGCCATGCAACAGTTGCAGGTGCTTTACGATATTCAGCCGGTAAATCTTACCGATGCTGCTGCCGACTTGTCGCAGTATAAAACATTGGCCATTGTGGCTCCCACCGATTCGTTTCCGCAACAGGCGCTTGGCATGATCGACAGATATTTGGCTGGTGGCGGAAATCTTTATATAGCTTACAACAACTTTATCGGCGATTTCCAGGCAATGCGCGGCAACAAAACGAACAGCAACCTGCGCGACTGGCTGCTGGCGAAAGGCCTGAAAGTGGAAAACAACTGTGTGTTAGATGCAACAGCCGGCACTGTGGGCGTACGCCAGCAAACCGGATATATGACCTTTACACGACAGATTCCTTTTCCTTACTGGCCGCTGATCCGCAAATTCCAGGACGATATGCCCATCACCGAAGGCCTCGAGCAGGTGATGTTGCAATTGGCGAGTACAATTACTTATCAGGGCGATACATCCCTTACCTACAAGCCATTTTTGTTTACTAGCGACAAATCGGGAACGCTGCCATTGCCGGTATTTTTTGATGTGCAGAAACAATGGGACAACAGCGATTTCCCGTTGAAGGAGCTTACCGTTGGCGCCATTCTCAAAGGTCGGATGGGCGGCAGTAGCCCCGCTTCGATTGTTTTGATTGGCGATGGCGATTTTGCTGTCAATGGTGAAGGACAGGAAGCACAGCAGCGTCAGCCCGACAATGTCAGCCTGATGGTGAATTCCATCGACTATCTCTCCGACGACACCGGATTGATCGAATTGCGCACAAAAGAAGTTACCTCGCGTCCACTCAAAGAAATAGACGAAGCCAAACGTAGTTGGATAAAATGGATAAACTTTGCTTTGCCGCTTTTGCTGGTGGTAATTTATGGAATCATCCGTATGCAGGTAAGAAGAAGAAAACGCATCAAAAGAATGGAGGAAGGTTATGTTTAAAAAATTAAATGTCAAAACGCTCGTCGTCATCCTTATCATCCTGGCAGCCATTTATACGATTGCCGAGATGACAGGTGGCCGCGATCGTTCGTTTCGTAATGTTTTGGTAGAAGTCGATACCACCGACGTCGAAAGTATTTACATTCGACCGGCAGGCGGTGCTTTGCCTATTATCCTCCACCGGACCAGTGTGGGTGCCTGGGAGGTGAGTGGTCAGGACAAAAGCTATCCTGCCGATATCGGTATGGTGCGCAGTATCCTGGCGCAGTTTACGCTGATGAAACCAGAACGCGTCGCCGCTACCACCGAGAAAAAATGGGCTGAATTTGAACTCAACGACTCGCTGGCAACACGCGTCACGCTCAAAGGTGCTGGCGAAGAACTTGCCGACCTGATGATCGGGAAATTCTCTTACACCCAGCCACCACAAACACAGGCTCAGCAAAACCCTTATCAGCAGCAGCAGCGCGGCAAAATGACCAGCTACGTGCGCCTCACCGACGAAAAGCCTGTTTATGCCGTCGAAGGATTTCTAAAGATGGCTTACCAGGATGATGTGAATGCCTATCGCAACAAAAGCCTTGTAAAAGTTACGCCCAACGATATCTCTGCCCTCAACTATACATTTCCTGATCGCGTCATCAACCTCGAAAAAGCCGACGGTCACTGGATGATGAACGGACAACCCGCCGACTCGGCAGCCATGGTGAAATATCTCAACAAACTTTCGCGGCTCAATAGCTCCGCTTTTGCTGATGCATCAGTGGTTAAAACCGGCAGCGCCACGCACAGGCTTTCTTTAGAAGGCAGCAACTTTGCGCCCGTAACTGTTGAGGCTTGGCCTGTTGCCGACACGACAATAGGTTATGTCGTCACATCTTCGGCCAATCCCGGAGCAGAATTTGACGGAAGCAACGCCCGATTGTTTGAAACCATCTTCGTAGAAGAGCCGGTGTTTTTGGGAGCGGAGAAGTAGGAAAATCGCATGGCGTTTGGCGCAAGGCGCAACACTAGATTACTGTTTTCTTACGGCATACCATAGTCAATAAGGGATGCCAACCCTGCAAGGGATGGCATCCCTGGATCACTTGCGCCTTGCGCTCTGTTCTTTGTGCCCTGCTCTCTATGCCATGCGCTATGCTCCTGCTGCAATAAAATTTAGAATCAATCCCATTGAAATATCTTCTACCTTTGGCGTTCAATTTAATTTTCCAGGCAAATGAAGGCTCCTGTCATCACATCGGATAACGCATTTCACCACGGCACATCTGCGGTAAGGGTGAGTTCTGAGAATGGAAAATTAAAAAGGATGATTATGTGATCCGCCCCACCTTGCGTTTTGGATTAGATAATCCAGGAGGCATGGACAATCCGTGGGAACCTTTATGGAATACATGGAAGCAAAAGTATTTGTATTATCCAAAAATAATAATTATGAAGCGATTAAAAGCGGTTACAAAGGATAAAAATGGCAATCCAACCTACAATATGTGCGTGACGGAAGCGGATATTGATTGGATGCTTGCCGGTCGGTTGTTAAAGAAAGCCAATGCCGGGGACAAGGCAGCGGCCAAGGAATTGAAAAAAATGAATGATACAAAATTAACGTTTTTCACGCTTGAAGAGATTGAAGCGTCACGGAAAATAGCAGAAATGCGTAAACAAGAAAGGGAGATGATAATCATAGATGATAGTGAATTACAATGGGATGCTTTTAGTTTGACTTGTTATACATGCGCGCATCTAACGGATAAGTCACCGGCCAATCGGACATGCCCGGCGTTCCCAAAAGGGATACCGATGGACATTTGGAATGGGCACAACCCGCATACCGAAATATACAAAGGGCAGGTTGGTAATTTCGTGTATGAAAAGGAATAAGTGTACCAACACATATAATAAAACGTTATTCAAATTCAATAAAGCCAATCCCTCTTAAAAATAATCTCTACCGCTTCACATCCCCCCTTCCACGAATCTTAAAATCATGAATCAAATTGCTGGTGCTAATTACAACCTCGGGGAAATCAACCAACAGCCGCGGGTTTCCAATTACTCCGGGTATAAAAACTGTGTGCTGCTGGATTGCAATTACATCGAGGCTGTCGAGAGTGTGGTCGGCGTTGGCGTCGGCGGCAGCCAGGGCGGCTCCGGTAAGCGTAAATCCAGGAATGCTATCCAGATGCAAAGCCACCGCCAGTGCATCGGTTGAGTTGATGATGCCAAAGCTATTTTCCGATACATCAACGCGCAGATGATATACGCCGCTTGCCAGATTTTCAAAACGGTAATAGCCGGTCGAATCTGTGACAACCGAACTGACAGCTCTTCCTGTGGCATCGCGCAGTGACATGCTCACGCCGATGGCCGGACTTTGCAGCGTGTCGTCCCATTGCGCTATTCCCGACAAGGAATAAAGATCGTGCGTGATGGCTTTGATGCACAAATCGTACGGAGAGCCTGTGTTGTGCCCGATCGGATACCAGGCTGTCGGCCAGATGTCGGGATCAGGGGCAATCCAAAAGCGTCCGGTTTCGATGTGTGGCATGGCATAGCCGGCGATGGTATCTTCGACGGCGATGGGCCACTGGTCGTCGGGGTCGTTGCTGTTATAGCAAATCTCAACATAAAAATCCTGCCCTGTCGGCAGATAAATCGTTGTGTCGAGATCGAAGGTATAATAGCCCGGCAATTCTACGTCTTGCATTTGCATCGCGCCAAGCCATCCCGAAAGGGAATCAGAAAAAGTATCGTAAACATTGATGGTGACGCTGCTGGTGGCCGAAACTACAAAAGTTCCGATTTGCGAAAGGCTGGTAGCTTTTTCGGCGCCATCGAAATGCACCAGACCGCAGCCTTTGCTGTTGCCAAAGCCGACGCCCCAGTATCCGCCAATATCGTCGTATTGATGGATGGTTGCCGTCGGATCGAATACATCTGCCTGCGGCCAGTAGCCGTTATATTTGGTAAATTGGCTATCGTTGTATGAAATGTAATAATAGCCGCCCTGTCCAAAGGAAGCGCCGTAGGTGTTGCGTACAATCCAGGCACCTGTGCCGCCGGCGGTGGTGAGCGTGTCGTTCCAGCCCACGATAACGCCGGCGTGGTTTACGGCGTGGCTGCCGCCATAAAAATAGGTGGCGTTGGTCGAATTGAGATAGTCATAACTAAAATAGAGCAAGCTCCACACCGGTCCGTATTGCAGAACGGTTTGCTTGATATATTGCGCGTCCTGTGGTGGCGGGTAGCGCGACTGGCCGATATAAAATTGCGGTGAAAACTGTGTGGGGCAATCATTGTTGCTGCTGGTACCGCCCGGATATGGGTCTTCGGTTTCGAGATAAGGCCCTGCGGCACGCGCAAAATATGCTGACGACATCCAGTGGTTGCCGTTGGTGTTGCGCGGCGGGATATATCCGTGGCAAAATTTCAGATTGTTGTCGGAAAGGTTGTATTCGCCAAAGCCAAGCATCATCAGGCGGGCTTCGATGGTGCCCATCGTTGAGTAGGCCCAGCATCCGCCCGTCGACTGACTTTTTACGGGAGTAAGCCACGCCGAGTCACGAATATCATAAACCGATGGCAAATCGCGAAGCCGCTCATAATGAAAATTTGCATATACATCGTGCGCCGGCATTTCCAGGGGTAGAATGATGCCATTGTCTTGCATCTCCTGAAGCTCTTCCGCATTGATTTTATAAGCTGTATCCGCAGGAGCTTTTTCGGGAACGGGCTGCGCCAGCAATCCTGCGGCTATTAATAAAGAAGCTATTGCTAAAAAAATGTGCTTCATCGGTGTTGAATTACAATTTTAAAAACCATTTGTTGTGGCCTTTCACCAGCAGGTTTCAGCGAAAGCTGTAAAAGATATATACCTTCGGGAATGCCGGCCATGGAGAGACTACTGCCTGGGTTTTGAATTTCCATCACTTTTCTTCCAAATAAGTCTGTCAAAATCGCTGTGTTTATTGCCGGGGCTATTTGATCATTAATTATGATGTTTATCCGGTCGTCGGCGGGGTTGGGAGAAACGGTAATGAAAGGCTTCGCGGCAGATTGCTCATCAATTGCAGCAGGCGGCGCTGTCGTGCCTTTAAAATAAGTGAGTCCGCCGGAATAGTTGCCAACGATCATGTCGGGATAAGCATCGTCGTCGAGGTGCGCAATGGCCACAGCGCTGCGCAGCCCTTCGTCGATCCACAAATAATTCTGCATCTCCAGGTGGTATTTCCCGAAAGGGTCTTCGTCTATACGATCATAAAAATAGATTTCTCCAAATTCGGAGCCTACAAACAGATAAGTGGTTCCGGAGGCATCGCGGTAAAAATGTGGAACGCTATAACCAAAAATGCTTAGATTCGGGTTGGTAACATTCACGCCTCCGAGGCTGTCGGTGATGTGCACAAAATTTGGTGCAGCAGCCGTACCCTGATTTTGATAAAAAGAAATTCTGCCATCTCTTTTTCCGATTATCAAATCCTTGCGGCCGTCCTTATCCAGATCGAAAAGCTGAGGAGCGCTGTAAGCGCCTACGTCAATCTGCTGATAGAAGGTATCGGCCAATTCAAAGTGTGCATTTTGGCCTTGCGCGGCAATGTTGACGTAATAAAACAGGGTTCCTTCGGCATTGCCCACGAGCATATCCTCGTTACCGTCGCCGTCCAGGTCGGCAAAGGCTGGCACAGCGGCAAAAGGAGCTTTTCCGCCGGGAGTGGCAGCTGCAGGAAGTTCTACAAAGTGGCGGTCGACCAGCCGGAAAGAAGGTTCGGTAGTAGTGCCGGTGTTCACCAGCAACGCCAGTTGTGCGCGGTAATCGCAATAAAGATTCAAACCGAGGCCGTAGTAGGTGCTGTCGAGATAGCCGAAGTTGCCCACCATGATGTCCATCAGCCCGTCGTTATTATAATCGAAGAAAGCAGGGTAGGCGCCCGCGCCAAAGTCGAGCATCTGATCTTGCAAAAAGTCGGTTTGTATTAATTCAAAATCCGGCTGATTGGTCTGGCCTTTATTTTCATAAAGCCACACATTGTTGTGATACTGCGATTTTACCAGGCTGGGATCGAATGGTGAAACGATCAGATCCTTTACTCCATCGTTGTTCACATCCAGATAACTCATCACTGGAAACGACCAAAGATGGATGGGTACGTCGTAATCAGGAAAGCTAAAAGTATGACTTGTCATCAGCGGAAGCTCCGGTGTGCCGCCATTGATGAGCAGTGCAGGCGCTGGGTAATCTACGTCGCCCAGCAGCAGGTCGGGCAGGCCGTCGCCATTATTATCAAAAATAAGGAAAGTGGAGCCGGTGTGTTTGGGTTCTGAGTTAGGCCAAATCCACTTTCTTTCGCCAAAACAAGTGTCGAGGTAGATCACGTTGGATTCTTCGCTTTCGGCAAAGCGGCCCCAGCAGCGGTTGGTACGTCTGAAGATCAGCGAGTCGGGGGTTCCGTATCTTTCCATCGATTCGTTGAGGTGCATCTCCACAAACGCTCCCAGCCCCCAAAAGGTGAGAATATCCAGGTCGCCGTCGCCGTCTAAATCGACGATGGCGGGAAAGTCGGCGTAGGTCACCAACACATTCACATAGCCGTTGCCCTGAAATGATTTCAGATAAGGATATACCACGCGCTCAAACAGCGCAGAGGTGTCGCCGGTGTTGCGATAAACCTGTATGCCGGCGTAGCTTTTGGAATAGGCAAAGATGTCGTTTCGCCCGTCGCCATTGTAATCGGCAAAGATCACCCAGTCGTCGAAATGGGGCAGCCTGCGGGCGAGCGATGGTGCAAAAACATAATTCGTTTGTCCGGCGCTGCCTTCATTTTTGTAGGTAAGCGTGCGGTTGCCGTGCCGGTCGAAGACAACAAGTTCGGGTTTGCCATCACCGTCGAGGTCGATTTCACCAAACTGGCAAGCGTTCATTCCACCTGCCCAGGCGGCTTCCAGCCGTTGCCCAAGGCTGTCGGTAACGGTGATGCTTTGTTTTTTTTGAAAACCAAAGGGCAACACATACTGGCTTTGTGCAGGCATCGCTGAAAGCAGGCAGCAGGCGCAAACCAGCACAAAAGCCTTGATAGATTTTGATATTAAAAATTTGATCGACATCGCGCAAAGATAATTTTATTGGAAACAGCCAAAGAGGTTTTTTAAATGACCCTCAGGGATTGTTGTTATCTTTGTTTTTTAACAAAAAAGCAATTGCTTGTGATGAGAAACTTCTTTCTGTTTTTTCTATTAATAGCTGGTCTAACTCTATCATCCGTTGTCGATGCTCAAAATCCTCCTCCTTACGCTCATCCTGAAAACACTGTTGGTCAAGCCAAATTTGTGAACGATTCGACGCACTATTTTTATGGAAATGCCTTTGGTCAGGAGTGGTTCCTGGGCAGGATTTTTCGTGTGGAGCAGATCAACAATGCAGGCAATGTTGCGGCTTCCGCCGAATATGTTTACGACACGCTGCGCTACCAATGGTACAAGCAAAGCCGCTTTGAGGCAACATATACCAACGACACGCTTTATCGTAGCTTGTTTACTTACGTGCGCCGCTGGCCGGGCGATGAATGGCTGCTGAGCGATTCGATAGCTTTTGATGCCAATGGTAAGCCGCGGATAAGCTGGCTGAAAGGGTGGGATGAAGTTAAGCAGAAATTTGTCAGGGGCCAGCGCACCGAAACGCTTTACGACGAGAAACAGCGCCCGCACCAGGTCTGGGTTCAGGCCTACGATACCGTTACCGGGAATTGGACCAAAGATTATTATTTGCAAATAGATTACAACCTGCATGGCCTGGATTCGCTCCGTCATTATCACCGATGGCACGCGCAGCAGCAGCAATGGATCGATAGTTTGCGCATCATTACCACCTACGACGAAAATCTACATTTAGACCAGATCATTCACCAGCTTTACGAAAATACCTGGATCAACTTTCAGCGATACGACTATTTTTTTGATGCAAATGACCGCATCAGTAAGCTGTATCAATACGAATATGATGAAGTGCAGCAAAGCTGGAAGTACAAATATTTCACAAGCTATATTTACAGCCCTGGCCAGCAGGAGCGCATCCAGCAACTGTGGGACGGCAGCGAGTGGCTTAACCGGTCGAAAGTTACCACCATTTATCAGCAGGAGTTGCCCGGCGAAGTTTTCACCTATTACTGGTCGTACAGTGCCAACCAATGGGCCACCGCCAGCCTTGCCGTTTCCGAATACGACACCGCCGACAACAAAACATTGTACACTTTTTATTCGTGGGATGAGTACAACTTGAAGTGGCGTAATTTTTACAAACAGCAGTTTTTCTGGTCATGGTTTACGCCGCAGGCTATCAAGGAGCCTCCTGTTGCCCGTTTCCGGGTTTTCCCCAATCCGGCGGTAAACATTATCACGTTGCAAATGGTTGGAAACACAACGGAAAGAAAGCCTTGCCTTATGACAATTTTTTCGGCTAACGGCAGGCTGGTGATGCAGCAAGAGGTGTTGGATAACCAGATGCAAATAGACATTTCAGCGCTGCCAGCCGGACATTATCTGCTTTCCATTGCCGGCGAAAAAGGAACAGGAGCCGTTATTTTTATCAAAAGATAAATCAGATCATTTTATTAATAAAGAAAACAACCCAAAAAAGATGGCCAAAATATTAGTGATTGACGACGAACGCAGCATCCGCAACACGTTGCGCGATATTCTGGAATACGAAAATTACAAAGTTGATGACGCCGAGAATGGCATAGAAGGTTTGAAGCTGGTCAACAGCCGCAAGTACGACGTGATTCTGCTCGACATCAAGATGCCCCAGATGGACGGCCTGGAAGTACTCGACCACATCATGAAAATTACCGACACGCCGGTGGTGATGATCTCCGGGCACGGTACCATCGAAACGGCTGTGGACGCCATCAAGAAAGGAGCTTACGACTATATTGCCAAGCCGCTCGACCTCAACCGGCTGCTCATCACTATCCGCAATGCGCTGGATAAATCTACATTGATAAAAGAAACCAAGACGCTGAAGCAGGAAACGGCGCAGACCTGGGAAATGATTGGCCAGTCGGATGCGATGATGCAGGTAAAAGAGCTGATTGACCGCGTGGCGCCCACCAACGCGCGGGTGTTGATACAAGGCAGCAACGGTACGGGTAAAGAGCTGGTGGCGCAATGGCTGCACCACAAAAGTCAACGTGCACAGGCGCCCTTTATCGAAGTCAATTGCGCAGCCATCCCAAGCGAACTCATCGAGAGCCAGCTTTTTGGCCATGAAAAGGGTTCGTTTACTTCGGCCATCAAACAACGCAAAGGTGATTTTGAGCTGGCGCATGGAGGCACGCTTTTCCTCGACGAGATCGGCGACATGAGCGTCTCGGCACAAGCCAAGGTGCTGCGGGCACTGCAGGAAAACAAGATAACACGCGTGGGCGGCGAAAAAGAGATTGTTGTGGACGTGCGGATCATTGCTGCCACCAACAAACACCTGAGTGAAGAGATAGAGCAGGGGCGCTTTCGCGAAGACCTCTATCACCGGCTAAGTGTAATCATCATCGAGGTGCCCGATCTGAGTCAGCGCCATGGTGACATCCCGCTGCTGGCGCAGCATTTTATGGAAGAGGTAGCACCAAAAATGGGAAGGGCACCTTTGGCCTTTTCGGCTGAAGCCATGGAAGAACTTGAAAACTACAACTGGACGGGCAACGTGCGGGAACTGCGCAATGTGGTGGAACGGCTGGCCATCCTCTGCGACAAAGAGGTGACAGCGGAAGATGTGAGCCGCTACGTGCATCCGCTGGGATAGTTTCTTTAAATTTCAAATACCAAATGCCTAATAAATCCACGGATGTGTTCAGCTTAGGCTGCGGCGGCTGCGGTGGCTGAGCTTGTCGAAGCCAGCTTGTCGAAGCCTGCCTAATTTGAATATATTTTTGCAGGCTGTGCCTGCTTTTTCCATTTTGTGGACAGGCACAGCCTGTAAAAATAAAGCGGACGAGGTACAACCTCGTCCAAACGCTGGCGTTTATCTCTGACTTTCGAGCGTCCAAAGGACCTCGAAACGTCAAAAGAAAAGTTACCGACTTTCGTAAAGTTTTAGGACAGGAGGGCGAAACGTCAAATAATCATGTTTTCATTTTTTCTACTTTTGCAGCTTGTTATGGCAAACATTATCGAGATAAAAAATAAAAAAGCTTCTTACCAATATTTTCTGGTGGAGGAGCTTACCGCTGGCATGCAGCTTACGGGTACCGAGATAAAATCGATACGCCTGGGCAGAGCCAACATCGGCGACGCGTTTTGCGCTTTCAAAGGTGACGAGCTGTTTGTGAAAGATATGCATGTGGCCGTTTATACTTTCGGAAGCATTTACAACCACGAGCCTAAGCGCGACCGCAAGCTGCTGCTCAACCGCCGTGAGCTGAAGAAATTAGCTACCAAAGTAAACGAGAAAGGTTTTACCATCATCCCGGTGTTGTTGTTTGTAAACGAAAAAGGCCTGGCCAAGCTCAATATCGCGCTGGCACGCGGAAAACATTATTACGACAAACGCGAGACCATCAAAAGGAAAGATGTGGAGCGCGACATGGACAGAGCCGGGATGTAATTTTATTTTTGGAATGGGTAAACAGAAACAAGTGTTTTTGAGTTATTAATCCAATTGTTCCAAATTTTTATTAGAAAAGAAATTATGAAAAAGATATTTTCAGTTTTATTAATCGGCACGCTCTTGTTTGCTTACGGTACGCTACAAGCACAGCAGGAAGCCACGATAAAATGGTACACCATGGAGGAGGCCATCGCGCTGAACAAGAAAGAGCAGAAGAAATTCTTTGTCGATCTCTACACCGATTGGTGCGGCTGGTGCAAGAAGATGGATTCCAATACTTTTTCCGATCCGGTGATAGCCAAATATATGAACGAAAATTTCTGGCCCGTAAAATTTGATGCCGAAGGCAGCGACCCTGTCACCGTAAACGGCCAGACCTTCGTAAATCCAAACCCCGACAAAAAGCGCTCGGCACACCAACTGGCCATAGCTTTGCTCAATGGAAAGATGTCGTACCCGTCGTTTGCCTTTTTGGATCAGGAGACAAGACTTATCACCATACTGCCCGGCTACAACACGCCCGAAAAGATCGAACCCGTGCTTCACTTCATTGTTGAAGAGGCCTATAAGAATGAGTCGTTTCAGGATTTCCAGGTATCCTTTAAAGGGAGTTTTAATAAATAGGCAAGGCGCATGGCGCAGAGTGCAGTCGGCAGTTCACAGCCCAAAGTAAGCATTTCGTAGTAAGTAAATCCACTACTCGGTGGGATGCAATCCTCGACCGAAGGGAGAGGATGGCAACCCAAATCTTCCCGCTAAGACATTGTGTTTAAATATTTTTGAGTAATCCTATCATCAGGGCTGGCATCCCTCGCGTGGCTCACAACTCACGCCCATTTCTCACCTATCATCTCTGTTTGCTGCCGCCTGAGAACTGAAGACTTTTTCTTTTCATTTCTGTATTAATATTAGTTTAGTGGATCGTAAATAAAATACAAGCTGATGAATATTGACGAATTGAAGAAGAGCTTTATAAGCCGCTACGGCGGGACAGCGCAAGGGCTGGAAGTGTTTTTTGCGCCCGGGCGTATCAATCTTATCGGTGAGCATACCGACTACAACAATGGCTATGTGCTGCCGTGCGCCATCAATTTCGGCACGTATCTGCTGGCGCGTCCCAACACGGAACAAGTGTTGCGGCTGGCGTCCGAAAATTTCGATTATGCGGCGGAGGTTGCGCTTGGGAAACCTTTTTCCCGTCAGGGCGATCATTGGGTGAATTATCCTTTGGGAGTTTATGACCAATTTGCACAGCGCAAGGTGAAAGTGCAGGGCGTCGATCTGCTTTATTATGGTAACATTCCCAATGGCGCCGGGCTTTCGTCGTCAGCTTCTATCGAGGTGGTGACAGCAGTAATGCTCAACGATCAGGCGCGGGCAGATTTGCCGATGATGGAGCTGGTGAAGCTTTCACAGCAGGCCGAGAATCAGTTTGTGGGCGTCAACTGCGGTATTATGGATCAGTTTGCGGTGGGTTTTGGTAAAAAAGATCATGCCTTGTTTCTCGACATTTCTACCATGAGATATGAGTTGGTGCCGCTGAAGCTGGGGGATTATTGCATCATCGTGGCCAACACCAACAAGCGCCGTGGCCTTGCCGACAGCAAATATAACGAGCGTGTGAAGGAGTGCCAGAAAGCTGTGGAAGATCTCAGCAAGATACGTCCCATCAATTTTTTGAGCGACATGACCTCTCAGGAGTTCCTCGGCGTAAAGCATCTTATCTCCGACACCAACATCCGCAAACGCGCCACGCACATCCTTTCCGAAAATCATCGGGTGCTGGATGCGGTGGAAGCTCTGCGACTGGGCGACCTGCCGCTGCTCGGCCAACTTATGAATGCTTCGCACAACTCCCTGCGCCACGACTACGAAGTGACCGGCCCGGAGCTTGACGCACTAGCGGAGGCCGCACGAAACACCCCCGGCGTGCTTGGTTCACGTATGACAGGCGCCGGCTTTGGTGGATGTACCATCAGTCTGGTGCAAAAAGATGCCAAAGAGAATTTTAAAGAAAACGTTGCGCAGAAATACCATCAGGCCATCGGTTTGCAAGCCGATTTTTATGAGATAGAACCCGGCGATGGTGCAAGAAAATTATCATAGCACAAAAAACCAACAACACCGTGGGAAACAAGAATAAGCACAACAAAGAAAAAGTGGAAGAGAACCATTATGAAAACCAACCCGAGAAGCGTCAGGAGAAGAATCATGAGGAGCATCCCGACGAGCATCACGAGGAGCAACCACCGCTGACGGATGAGTTTTACGAAGCTGAATTGCAGCGATTGCAGGTAGAGCTGACAAAGCTGCAAGAGTGGATCAAGTTGAAAGGGCTGCGCGTGGTGGTGGTTTTCGAGGGGCGCGACGCTGCCGGCAAAGGCGGTACCATCAAGCGCATTTTGCAAAGTCTCAACCCGCGCGTCTGTCGTGTGGTGGCGCTGGGCATGCCCACCGAGCGCGAAATGACGCAGTGGTATTTCCAGCGTTATGTGCCGCATCTGCCCGCTGCCGGCGAGATGGTGCTCTTCGACCGGAGCTGGTACAACCGCGCCGGCGTTGAGCGTGTAATGGGCTACTGCACCGACGAGCAATACTGGGAGTTTCTGCGTTCTTGTCCCAACTTCGAGCGCATGCTCATCCGTTCGGGTTTGATCATGATCAAATATTGGTTTTCGGTGAGTGTGGAAGAGCAGGAGCGACGGTTCCAGGCACGCATCAACGACCCTACCAAGTGGTGGAAACTTAGCCCCATGGACATGGAGTCGCGGCAACGCTGGGTGGAATACTCACGCGCCAAAGACGAGATGTTTTCCTACACCGACACCAAGGTATCGCCGTGGTTTGTGGTGCCTTCCGACGACAAGAAAAAGGCGCGTCTCAACTGCATCAGCCATCTGCTGAGCAAAATACCCTACCAGGACCTGATGCCCGAACACTTCGAGCTGCCCGAACGTCCCGATGGCAAAGGCTACATGCGCCCGCCCATGAGCGAGCAGACTTTTGTGCCGGAGGTGTATTAGCCGTGAATCCTGTAATGAATGATGACAACCCTGAGGGGATGCCTTATTTAGAATGGAAAAATCAAGGGTGAGCAGTCAAAGCACATGAGTTTTATACCTACATTTGGCGCCTATAATTTAGGCTTTGCGCAAATGGTTCAAATTTCAGATTGTTTGGATAATGAAACTCACGTCGGAAAACCGATAGTAAGTCTGGGTTTTGAGAAGGATCACTGTTTCATCAGCAATGATAAAAGACTTACCAGCAGTAATTGGAGTCAAATTACGGGGTTTGCTACGTACTTTCCATCAATGAACGCATAGAAATTAACAAAGACAATAGCAAATGAATAGAGTAATACCTGAATGGGAAACCCTTAATGATCTAAAACAACCGTTAACAAGCGGTGAAAGGTTCCTGATAGAATTCTTGGACATGAATCTTCAAAAAGATGATGGGTTTATTTATGACAATAAAATACCCAAAAATGAAAACCTGTCAAATTATAAGGGATGGTTAATCTTTGTGCAGCCTTTTTTAAATGGAAGTAGGCCAGATATTGTTTTACTTCATCCTTTTGTCGGTTGTCAAATAATTGAAGTAAAAGATTGGGATTTGATACATTACAGCTACCAAGGACAGTATGAGTTTTGTGTTTCAGATAGGAATGGAACATATTCGATAAAATCTCCGATAAAGCAAGTTGAACATTACAAAGAAAAACTGTCAGGTCAATTGGTTCCGCAGCTAGGTGAAGAATTTGATAAAGACAAAAAAAAATATGGATTACTTAAAACGTCAATATATTTTCACAATGCATCAACCAAAAGCTGCCATGATTTATTTAAACATTTGAGTCTTAACTATGGAGCATTCCCGATTTTTGGAAAGGATTTATTAAGTTCAAATAACTTAAGACAAATAGTGCCCGATAGCTACTTGACTCAAAGTTATTATTGGAAGAGAGAATGGAATCAAGAACTACTTTTTTGGCTAAACCCACCTTTTCATTCCTTAGAACAAACAGTAAAACTAAATTTAAATAAATATCAAAAACTATTCTCTGAACCAACCGAGGGGCATTGTAGAGTAAGAGGTGTTGCGGGAAGCGGAAAAACTCAAGTTCTAGCTTATCGAGCTGGCAAACTTGCTTCACAAGAGAAAACAATCCTTATTCTGTCATTCAATATAACTTTGTGGCATTATATTCGGGATATGGTTCAGAGAAGTCCATTTGAGTTCGGTTGGAAGTCATTTACATTTGGACACTTTCATGGATTCTGCAAAGACATCTTAAATGAGTTCGGAGAAAAATGGCCCAAAGAAGCAGGAGATAGTGAAGCCACTTTTAGGGAAATTGTTCCAAATAAAGTTTTAGAGGTAATTCAACGTGGATACTATGAGAAATACGACGCTATATATATTGATGAAGGACAGGATTATCACATTGAGTGGTATAAAATGTTACAAAGCTTTCTAACTGAGAGAGATGAACTTGTTGTTGTATGCGACAAAAAGCAAAATATTTATGGGCGTAATTTGGATTGGCTTGACAAACGAAGACAAGGGGTTGATAAATTCGGAGATTGGATTGAGTTAAAAACGGTAGTAAGAATGCCTGAAGGTGTTGCGGAAATTACAAAAAGATTTTCCGAAGAGTTTGGCTTAAATCAAGATGTGAGGATTGAGAATATTCAAAGGCCTGACCTTTTTAACCAATATATTGAACATACTGTTTGGGAAAATATTCATGAGTCTGACTGGCTTTCTAAAATTGATAACTCGTATGAAGTTATCAAGAAAAATGCAACTTCAAATCATGCGTCTGATACTGTAATCTTGTTGCCTAATAAGGATTATGGAATTGAATGTGTAAGGCATTTTATAGATAATAAAGGTTTATTGGTCAATCATGTGTTTGAGGATGAAGATGAAAGCAAATATCATCGTCATAAGAAAGCTTTCTGGATGGGGGATGGCAGGTTAAAAATGTCAACAATCCATTCCTTTAAAGGCTGGGAAGTTTTAAACGTAATAATGTTAATCCCATCTGAGTATTATGGGAGTTCTGAGTTGTTTGATAAACAGGTCTACGTTGCAATGACAAGAACAAGACAGAATTTAATTGTATTAAATGCAAATGAAAGGTTTAGGAAATTTGGGGAGGCACTGCCTAAAAGATGGATATAAAAAAGAGATTAAAACGTGATATAGCCAATGAGGGTTTTGCTGGTATGCTTTGGTTGCAGCCCCCTCAACTCCATCCTTAAAAAATTATCCCCACCTTTGTGCTGCAATTTTGAAATGGCATAGCGGGATATGAACTTTATAGCATTTTTAGACAATAAATTGAAACCGCAACTTCATCAGTAATCTAGAACATCGACATGGAAATAAAGAGAGAACTTTTACAGCAAATATGGGACATTATTTCCCAGTCGCGCGATCGGGCAATCCGTTCGGTTGACCATGAGCGGGTTGTAATGTACTGGCAAATCGGCAAGGTAATTTTCGAAGAAGAGCAGCAGGGTGAAGTCCGCGCAGAGTACGGGAGTTTTCTTATCCAATCATTGTCAAGGCAGTTGCAGCCACAGTTTGGAAGCGGATTTTCGGTTAGGCAATTAGAGCGTTATCGCCAATTGTACCGCACATTCCCAATTGCGTCCGCACTGCGGTCGCAATTCAATTGAACCCATTATCGAAATACAACCGCAATCCCCGCCGCATCGTGAGAATTTGTCAGCAGACTAAAACGACTGCATTGGCGTTAAGCCATTTAAAAATAGATCACCTTCGGCGGTTTGCGTTGGGGTGATTGCTAAAAATAACGAAATGAAAAAAGAGATAAAATTGCCTGAATCGATAAGCGAAAGGACAGAGTTCAAGCGGAAATTTACGTTGTGGGAATTGTACCGGTCGTTTGTTTATGCGCCCAGGGCTGTGAGCAAACTTATGGGCAATAAGAAAAGTAAGTTAGTTGATGAGCATTTTGTGGAGCGCTTGCAACTGGCCGTAACGGAAGTAAACGGGTGTGCAGCCTGTTCCTATCAGCACACCAAAATGGCTTTGAGCCAGGGTATGAGCAACGAAGAAATTAGCAGCTTTCTGAGTGGCGGCGGCGACTTTATCAGGCCTGAAGAAGCCAAAGCCATTATGTTTGCCCAGCATTTTGCCGATACGCGGGGGTATCCCACAAAGGATGCCTACGATGTTGTTGTAAAAGAATATGGCGAAAAAGAAGCGCGGATCATTCTTTCGGCCGCACAGATGATGATTGCCGGCAACATGTACGGCATACCGCTGAGCGCTTTTCAGTCGCGCCTCAAAGGAAAGCCTTACAAAGACAGCACGGTGGTTTATGAACTAGGAATGGAGATTGTCGGTTTTCTGATGTTGCCCATAGCCATCATTCATGGCTTCCTGCGAGGTTTGGTAGGTTTGCCAAACGAACGGTTCGACACAACTCCGTCGGAGGAGTAGGATGAAATTGTGGTAAATATCAAAGCAATCTGACCGCGTTACTGACAAGAAAAAATTAATAATCCTATTATAAACAAATCTAAAAAGATAAAAAAATGAGAGACCCGCTTAACATTTCCATCGATTGGACAGAAAAAATGCTGTTCACTGGCACCAACGACAAAACGGAAGCTAAAGTAGCCATCGCGGTGCAAGGTGCTGATGGAGGTAAAAACAATAATGCTACAGGGCCAAAGCATGTATTCCTGCAGGGATTAGCAGCATGTACGGGTGGTGCTGTGCTTTTTCTGTTAGAAAAATTGAGAGCGGAAATGCCCTCAAAGTTTGCCATAGATATTTCAGGAAAACTCACCTCCGAGCACCCGATGTATTTTGAAACCATTGATGTGGTGTATCGTATTGAAGGAAATACGGATGTTAATACGATAAAAAAAGCCATAACAATGAGCGAAGATAAGTACTGTGGTTTGACGTATATGATGCGTCAGGTGTCGAAAGTGAGTATCAGCGTATTGGTAAATGGCCAGACTGTCGAATTGTAATCTGCAGGACTGATAACGGTTGCAGATAATTCGTACCGAATTCTACTGTGCGCTTTGCCTTCGCGACGCATACAAAAATCTATTTCCCGATGAAAGAACCAAAAGACAAAAACCTGTTTGATAAGTCGCGTGAGCATCTTGCTATCGAGCGGACTTTCCTGGCCTGGATACGCACCAGTATTGCCCTGATGGGTTTTGGCTTCGTAATAGTGAGATTCGGTTTATTCCTCAAGCAACTTGCCCTGTTGTTCAATCCCGCCGAATATCCTTCGCAGGTACATTCGTCGGAAGTGGGAGTGGTGATGGTGGCGATAGGTGTTTTACTTGCGTTCATGGCCTTCATCCAGTACCGAAGGCATGAAATACAATTGAGAAGCAATTCGTATTATCCCTCCTCGCTGCTTTTACTTTTTACAACGCTGGTGCTGATAATCGGCGGCGTGCTTTTGATATTCTACCTGCTGTCGACGATTTGATTGGATAGACTTTTTATCGATCTCTTTTATTACAAATTAAGTACGCTATGAAAAGTCCATTTACAATTAAGGAAATGAGCATTGTAAAAGAATGGCGAACGATAAGATCTCGCAAAGACGAATTCAAAGTGTTGCCCTGAGTATTCTCTCTGCAAGAATCCAGATCAAAAACATCTTATTTATTTCTTGCTTTTTAAATTTTCTTACCTTTGTCCGTAACTGGTTTTCAATGGTTCAGCACACATAAAAACATACTGCCATGAAAAAACAAATGCTTCTTTTCGCAATGGCCTTGCTGATGAGTACATCATTGGTTGGGCAGGGATTTATCTCACAGGATAAACAATGGAACGTTCTCCTGACGGCATTTCCTAGTTACGTCGGCACAGAGATATTTAAGATTCAGGGCGATTCCATCGTCGATGGTACCACCTACAGCAAAATTTGGGTTTCGTTTGATTCGCTGGTAAGCTTGCAATTTATGGGGCTGCTGCGCGAAGCCGACAATATTGTGTATTACATGCAGCCCAATCTTACCGAAGGCGTGCTTTACAACTTCAACCTGCAAGTGGGCGAAACCGCCATGGTGCGCAACTTTTTCTGTTATGAATATGATATACCGGTAACGGTTGTCAGTATCGACACCGTGGAGTACTTTGGCGTGGAGCGCCGGCAGTGGCTGCTGCAAAGCGAAGAGCTTTACGACACGTGGGTGGAAGGAATCGGTAGCCTGTCGGGGCCGCTTTATAGCATGTTTAGTATGTGTGTCGTCTGTCCGATGTGGGAACTGCTGTGCTACTACGAAAACGACATCCTGCAATACCGGATGCCCTTCGCCACCACCTGCTACGGCACCAGCGTTGGCATCGACGAACCATCGCCAGGCACAAATATTTCTGTATCACCAAATCCCGTCAGAAGCGGAGAAAATATAACTATACAGGCTCCCGGCGTCTCTGGCTCAATCAGCATTTACGATGTTTTCGGTAAGCTGGTACGCAGCTTTTTAGAAACCGATGCCCCTTCCACCTATGATCTGGCACCGGGGCTTTATTTTGTTACCATCACTACTTTCGATAACAAGAGGATTTCGGTAAAGCTGGTGGTGGAGTAGAAGTTTAACGAATCCTTAATATGCCCTATGTTCAGCTTAGGCTGGTTTCGACAAGCTCAACCACCGCCTAAGCTGCACCTAATTTTGCAGACTGTACTTGCTTTTTCACATTATGGTCAAACAGGGTGTCGCTCCTACGGAGCTTTGCGTTGCCCGATTCTTCCCTCGATCTACCATAATACCACTCCTACGGAGCTGTTTAGTTCATAATTTTATACTTGCAGCGTGCAGCTTGTTCTCAGGCTTTCGAGCGTCCGCCGGTTGGCGGACCTCGAAACGTCAAACCCTACGGGGCTGCGAACCCAGGGTAAACCCGACAACTTCTCTATTTCCTCTTTTTCTCCGGTTTTTCCATTTGCGGCGTCTGGTAATAATCGTCAGCCCGCAGCAGATGATCCAGGTTGGCCAGGCCATATACCATGATAGCGGTAGCAATGGCCGCGTGGTTCTGGTATTCGGGGATGCTTTTGTTGTATTGGTCGCGCTCGGTGTGCCATATTTCGTGATAGCTGAAGTTGTAACCCTTCGGGTCTTCACAGTTGAAACTAATCACTGGCACGCCGGCTACGGCAAATGGGCCGCTGTCGGTGCCCCAGGCTTTAGTGGGGCGCTCCATAGGGTCACGATCGTTTACCGTAAATGGGAAGTCGGGATTGATGGAGTTGATGGGTGCGCAGATGGCTTCAAAATCTTCACGCATATTTGCCGGTACGCTCACGCTCATGGGTACTGTGGGGCCGCCGTCGCGGTTTATCATGTTGGAGATTCGCGCCAGTTTTTCGGGGTTGCGGTCGATCCAACTTTGTGAGCCCCAAAGGCCAAACTCCTCGCCGGCAAAAAGCATTACCAGGATAGTGCGACGCGGCTTTCCTCCGGCCTCCATGATCAGGCGGGCAGCTTCCATGGTGGGCGTAACGCCCGCACCATCGTCGATACCACCTGTAGCTACATCGTAAGCATCCAGGTGAGCGCCCATGATCACGTACTCATCCGGAAACTCCGTGCCTTCTATCACGCCGATTATGTTGTGATATTTCACCGGTCCCATCTTGAAATGGTTGCGGATGTCGAACTCCAGCAGGAAGTAATGCCGCTCTTCGGCCATTTGCCGGATGATGGCATACTGGTGTTCGTCGAGCTTGATATCGGGCACGGTAGGAAGGCTTTCGAAAGTCATCGACATAATATTTTTGCGATCGTAGAGCACGCGGATCGGAATTTTGGCTGATTGTATGATTCCCAAAATGCCGGCCTCGCGCATTTCTTTGTAAAATAGTGCCGGTTCTTCTATGAGCTGGATCAGTTCCTTTTCGGGGAGCCCGGCTTCGCGTGCCTCGCGGTTCGCCCGGCGGATCACACTGTTTTGCTCGTTGATATCGTCATTCACCAGTTTTATCGAGTCGCGGCGTGAGTCACCGGCTGCCGACCAGTCGATAGGCCAGCCACTACTTTCGCCGCCAATGAGCACCCAGGCGCCGTTGAGGCGTTTCTTCATTCTGTCGAACTCGCGCTGGTTGGCAGGCTCGATCACCACGTGACCGCGCTGCACGCCTTTGGTTCCTGAAGTATAGCTGGGTGTGGCAAAGTGCAGGTGCATGCCGTTGTCGGAGAGCATGCGGCCAAACCACGGCCCGCGGTTGAAACCAACCGGCACCTCGCCGGCCTCGTCCTTGATCACCTCCATGCCCCAATTTTCGAATTTATAGGTAGCCCATTCGGCAGCATTTTCAAAAGCATCCGAGCCTACCAGCCGTCCGCCAAAACGATTGCAAAGCACGTCGAGGTGTTGCATGGTTTGGTTGTCGGTTTTTCCGATTTCGATGATGCGCTCCACCACGTTGTTCGTTTGGCCGTAGCCTGTGAGCATAGCGCCCATCAACAATAAAATCATCAATCTTCTTTTCATTATTATTTTAGTTTTTGTATTAATGGTTTCTTTAGAGATACCTGGAAGAAACCGATAAATTATGGTTTATTGAGTTTAAAATGTACTTCCTATCGTCCATTATTATCATTCAAAAATCTGTACACCGTCTGTGAAACAAATTTCTCACCCGGCTTCAACACTACCGACGGAAAGTCGGGATGGTTGGGCGAGTCGGGAAAATGTTGCGTTTCGAGACACAAAGCATCGTGCTGAGCATACACGGCGCCCTGTTTTCCTTGATCGTTATCCAGCGTGTTTCCGGCATAAAACTGAATGCCCGGCTGGTCGGTGTATACTTCGAGCAGGCGTCCGCTTTGTGGTCCCCACAGACGAGCGGCAAGTTGTAGTGCGCTATCGTGTTTGTTTTTGAGCACCCAGGTATGGTCGTAGCCGCCCGGCACCTTTGCTATTCGTTCGCCGATAACATGCGGATGCCGGAAATCCATCGGCGTGCCTTCCACAGGTTTTATCTCACCTGTTGGCACCAGCGCCTGATCTATCGGCAGATAAGCATCGCCGTTAATTTGTAGCTTGTGGGCGAGCATAGAGCCGCTGTTGTGGCCGTCCAGATTAAAATAGCTGTGATGCGTCAGGTTGACGATTGTGGGCGAATTGGTGGTTGCTGCATAATCAATCTTTAGCTCGTTGCGGTTGGTCAGCGTGTAAGTTACCTGCACCCGCAGGTTTCCGGGATAACCTTCGTCGCCGTCGGGGCTGGTAAGCGTAAGCACCACTCCGGCGCTGTCGGCAAAGATGAAATCTTCGGCTTGCCACACCTTTTTATTAAAGCCTACGACGCCGCCATGCAGATGGTCGGAGCCGGCGTTGTTCGCCAACTGATGTTTCTTTCCGTCAAGTGTATAATTGCCCTGTGAAATCCTGTTGGTGCAGCGTCCCACCAACGCGCCAAAATAGTTTCTACCGGCAGCATATTCGGCCAGGCTGTCGTAGCCAGTAACCACATCGGCAAGTTTCCCCTTTGCATCGGGAACCCACAGATGCGTTATGGTGCCGCCGTAGGTGATCAGCTCAACCGTAATATTGTCGCTGTTGCGGATGGTGTAGCTGTAAACTTGTTGACCATCGGTTTCATCGTAAATTTTTTTTGTTAATTCCATGACGTTTTCTGCTATTTGTTGTTTTTGGTTTCCGCCACAGCTCAAAAGTAAAACGGGCAAAACCAGTATTATCAGGTTTTTAATCATCGGCATTTTTCTCTAAAATATTTCGTCGCATAGCGAAAAGGCAAAAGTAGTATCTTGCGGCGTTTTTTTCGTACTAATATCCTTTTCATTTTAACATAAAAAAACTATGACAGCTGAAGTAGGATTTTCGTTTTGGGATTACGCGATATTCATTGCTTATGCCATCATTATCATGAGCATCGGATTGTTTGTGTCGCGAAAGAAAAAAGGTCACGAACGCAATGCGGAAGATTATTTCCTGGCTGGCAAGTCGCTGCCCTGGTGGGCTATCGGCGCTTCGCTGATCGCAGCCAACATCTCCGCCGAACAAATGATCGGCATGTCGGGATCGGGCATGGCGGTGGGTTTGGCCATCGCATCCTACGAGTGGATGGCAGCCCTGACGCTTATAATCGTTGGGAAGTACTTCCTGCCGATCTTCATCGAAAAAGGCCTTTACACCATCCCCGAGTTTATCGAAAAACGTTTCAGCACAAACCTAAAAACCATCCTGGCCATTTTCTGGATTGCGCTTTTTATCTTTGTCAACCTTACCACTGTACTTTTTCTGGGTGGCAAAGCCATCGATACCATTTTGGGCAACGGCGACGGGAGCATGATCTTTCCGGCCATCGTTGGGTTGGCATGTTTTGCAGCAGCATATTCTATTTATGGAGGATTGGCAGCGGTGGCCTGGACCGACGTTGTACAGGTGGCGCTGCTTGTAATTGGCGGTTTTATTACTACCATCATCGCGCTGAACCACGTAACGCCCGACGGTGGTATCGTCGACGGATTTCAGCACATCTACGCCACTGCCTCCGATAAGTTCCACATGATCATCAGCCGCGACAACCCGGAGTTTGTTAATCTTCCGGGAATCGCCATGCTCATCGGCGGCTTGTGGGTGGCAAATCTTTATTACTGGGGTTTTAATCAGTACATCATCCAGCGCACGCTTGCCGCCAAAAGTCTGCGTGAAGCACAGCGCGGTATTGTCTTTGCCGCTTTTCTTAAACTCATTGTGCCGCTTTTTGTGGTAATCCCCGGCATCATCGTTTGGGTAATGTATTCGCAACCCGAAGGCACCGCCATCATCAGCGGCATCACCGATACTTTTGCCAAAGCCGATGGCTCGATGAACTACGACAAAGCCTATCCCTGGCTTATCGGAACCTTTATTCCCTCAGGTCTAAAAGGACTGGTGGTGGCAGCGCTGGCAGCAGCTATCGTATCTTCGCTGGCTTCCATGGTCAACTCCACTTCTACCATTTTCACCATGGATATTTACAAACCCTATCTCGAAAACAAAAAAGCCAAAAACAAAGATGTCGCCATTGGCCGTATTTCAGGAGGCGTAGCTTTACTTATCGCAATATTCGTGGCGCCCATGCTTGGCAATATCGAGCAGGCTTTCCAGTACATTCAGGAATATACCGGACTGGTGAGTCCAGGTATCCTGGCGGTATTCATGATGGGTTTGTTTTATAAAAAAGCTACCAACCGTGGCGCTATTACAGGCATCCTGGTTTCAATACCGGTGGCGCTTGCGCTTAAACTAACGCCGTCGCTCGAATTGCCCTGGCTCGATCAAATGTTTTATACTTTCCTTATCACCATGACGGTGATTGCTATGGTAAGTCTTTCGACCAATAAGTTCGACGACGACCCCAAAGGAATCGTGCTGACCAATAAGACGTTTATTACCGGAAAGGCTTTTAACCTGGCGGCTTATGCTGTCCTTCTGATTTTGGTAGTACTGTATGCTATTTTTTGGTAAGATTGGTTTTGAGATGGGAGCAGACAGATAGAATTTATCTTTTCAGTGATTATTCTAGTTGCTGCATTATCTAAAGGTTTGCCGTGAATTCATTCCATACGGGACGAGATTTTGACTGCACTCCTTTTTTCACCCATGTTTTCACAAGGCTTTTTATCAAAATTAAAAAAGGAGAAAGTATTGTTTTCAAATAAAAATTAATACAACAATCAATAATTTTTACATCTCCTTACACCTGCGGTGAAAGGCCTGAAAAGGTTTGGTAAGTTCAACGATAATGGCGTCCTTTGTAGTGCTATAAATGCAAGATTATTAACAAGTTCACACAAATATTTAATTACTTAAATTTGATTCCAATGGATCTAAAAAAATTCATGATTGACCTGGAAAAAAGACATCCGGGTGAAATGGAATATCTTCAGGCAGTGCAAGAAGTACTCGAGACACTCGAAGATGTTTTGAAAGAAAACCCCCAATTTGAAAGCGCAGGCATCGTCAAGCGTATTGTGGAGCCCGATCGCATTCTCACCTTCAAGATTCCATGGGTTGACGACAACGGACAAGTACAGGTAAACCTTGGTTATCGCATTCAATTCAACAACGCCATTGGACCATACAAAGGTGGCATGCGTTTCCACCCGAGTGTGAACCTTAGTATCCTGAAGTTTTTAGGTTTTGAACAAACCTTCAAAAATAGCCTCTCCACGTTGCCTATGGGCGGTGGAAAAGGCGGTTCTGATTTTAATGGAAAAGGTAAATCAGATGGTGAAATTATGCGTTTCTGCCAGTCGTTGATGCTGGAGATGTGGCGTATCATTGGACCCGAAACTGACGTTCCTGCCGGCGATATTGGCGTAGGTGGCCGTGAGATTGGGTTTATGTATGGTATGTACCGGAAACTGGCTCAGGAGAATACAGGTGTATTCACCGGCAAAGGACGCAACTGGGGCGGAAGCCTTATTCGTCCGGAAGCTACCGGCTATGGTGCTATTTATTTTGTTGAAGAAATGCTTGCAACAAAGAATGATACCATAAAAGGCAAAACTGTAGCTATTTCTGGTTTTGGTAACGTAGCATGGGGTGCTGCTTCAAAAGCAACCGAACTTGGTGCTAAAGTAGTTACAATTTCTGGCCCTGACGGTTACATATATGACGAAGCTGGTATTTCCGGCGAGAAAATCGACTATATGTTAGAGTTAAGATCTTCAAACAATGACGTTGTTGCTCCTTATGCTGAAAAGTTTAAAGGTTCTAAATTCTTTGCAGGAAAACGTCCATGGGAAGTAAAATGCGATATCGCTTGTCCTTGTGCTACACAAAACGAATTACGTGGCGAAGATGCAAAACAATTGGTTGATAATGGAACCATGCTTGTTGCTGAAGTTTCAAACATGGGTTGCAGACCTGAGGCTATCGAAGTATTTCTGAAAAGTAAAATATTATTCGGACCTGGTAAAGCTGTCAATGCTGGTGGTGTATCCACTTCAGGTCTCGAAATGTCGCAAAACTCGATGAAGTACAGCTGGACAAGTGAAGAAGTTGATGCCAAGCTGCACCAAATTATGAAAGATATTCATGAGCAGTGCGTTATCAACGGCAAACAAGCCGATGGTTACATCAACTACGTAAAAGGCGCCAACGTGGCCGGCTTCCTCAAAGTTGCCAACGCTATGGTTGACCAGGGCGTGGTATAACATATCAAATGACAATACTGAACAAGTATTTGTGAGTCATAGTTTAAATTTTTATTAGGTTAAAACCTCTGTCGATCCGGCAGAGGTTTTTTTTGTGCTCCCGGGAAGAGTTTTGAACTGATAATGTTTTAATAAGGATGGGAAATCAATCCACTCTCTCACCACTCGCTACTTTAGCTGAATTAATCTTTCGACTTTTGTCGTAGAATATTTTCCCTACTCTGTCGATATGTTCGATCAAATCAGCATTAGAAATGGTGCTTTTTAGTGAAAGGTCTATTTTGTATGGTAAGAGGAGGTCGTCCAGTTCATTTTCTAATTTCAAAAGTTGTCGAAAAGAAAGGTCTCCAATCAGGGTCAAATCAATGTCTGAATTATATCTGTAGGTGTTTTTGGCTCTTGAACCATAAATGATAGCCAAATCTATTTCAGGATACTTTTCAAAGCATTGGTCAATAGCTGCAATTTGTTCTGATTTTAAACCAAACATTTTCAGATGTCTTCATTGCTCATCATTCAATTTTTTATGAATCTTATTCACTTCATTGACAGACAATTTCAACGTCATTGTGGCGGCTTTTGTTGTAAAACTATATTTTTATCACTTCTTTGGGTTTCGTCACTCATCGCTCATTTCTCATCTCTTCTTTCTTCCTGCTATTTCCATTTTATTAATAATTTAGCTTCTTATTTTAAAAAAGTAATTCGCTATGCTTGATCAATTGAAACTTGAAGATGTTCTTTTCCTTGATATCGAAACGGTATCACAGCATGCCGAATATGGCGAGCTGCCAGAGTCGACACGAAAACTATGGGATAAAAAGGCGGGATATTTAAAACGGGAAGCCGAAGAAACTCCCGAAAGTCTTTATGGTCGAGCCGGCATCTACGCGGAGTTTGGGAAGATTATCTGTATCTCTACAGGTTTTATCCATGGTGATAATTTTCGCATCAAATCATTTTTCGGTGACGATGAAAAAATCCTCCTCAATGAATTTGGTCAGATGCTCAACCGGCACTATTGCAAGCAGCATCATCTGCTATGCGGGCACAACGCCAAAGAGTTCGACTTCCCGTACATCGCGCGACGCATGCTGATCAATGGGCTGGAGCTGCCCAAAATCCTGAAGCTTTATGGCAAGAAACCCTGGGAGATTCAGCATCTCGACACGATGGACTTGTGGCGCTTTGGCGATTATAAAAATTATACCTCACTCAATTTGCTTACCACCATCTTTGGCATACCAAGCCCCAAAGACGATCTGGATGGCAGCATGGTGGGCGACACTTATTGGAAAGACAAAGACTTGCCACGCATCGTCAACTATTGCCAGAAAGATACTCTGGCGGTAGCGCAACTGCTGCTCAGACTAATGGGACGCCCGCTCATAAATCCCGACGATGTGGTGATATCTGATGAGATATCTAAAGACTCATGAATGCAGATAATAAATCTCAATAGCAAAAATTCAAATAGTCAAACCACTTCGTAAAATTGTGAATTGTCTTTTAGAATTTATTTGTGGTGTATTTTATTGAGATTTAGAATTTGTTTCTATCCGCCAAACGCAGTTTTCAGATCATCCAGCCGTTGTGAAACATCTTCCCAGTTGATCACTTCAAAAAACGCGTCGAGGTATTCCGCCCTTTTATTTTGATATTTCAAATAATAGGCGTGTTCCCACACATCCACCACCAGCAGCGGGTAGGTGATCCATTGTGAGTGGTTTTGGTGTTTCTCGGCCTGCAGCACTACCAGTTTGTCAGTGTGGGGCTGATATCCCAGAATACCCCATCCGGAGCCTTCTACACTTTTGGAAGCCGACTTATAAAGGTTGGAAAATTTGTCGAATGAGCCAAAATCATTGGCAATTTGCTGTTCGAGGGTTTTGCTGCGCTTGCCTTGTCTGGGGCTCATGTTGTTCCAAAAAATGGTATGCAGAAAATGGCCACTTCCGTGAAATGCCAGCTCGCTCTCCCAATGTTTGATGAGAGTAAAGTCGTTGTCGGCGATGGCAGATTTAATTTTTTCGGTGGCTTTGTTAAGACCTTTTACGTAGCCATTGTGGTGGATGTCGTGGTGCAGGCGCATGGTCTGCTCGTCGATATGTGGTTCCAGTGCGTCGTAGGCATAGGGGAGAGGTGCCAGCACATATTCGCCCTGGCTGTTGATCAGGTCCTGTTTCAGAAAATCTTCGGTACGCGGGGTGCCGGCAGCAAACGCCGGTGTGCCAAACAATCCTGCAGCACCGAGCACGGCACCTGTCTTGAGAAAATCACGTTTGTTCATCTTTTTCATAATAAGCGCTTTTTACGTTTGTGCTTTTAAAAACATTGCTGTAAGTGTTTTGTTTAAACGCGCCCTCTGTAGCAACCGGCAAGTAATGGATGGTTAGTGAAGCATGGAAAATTAATCCATCATGTTTGCGTTTGCAACTAAAACAGCCAACTGCTATGAGTTCTTACATCCGAAAATTAATTGATCAGGGCGAACACCAGCAGCAGGATTTCAAGTTTGAAATTTCCGACAGCAAGAAAATTGCCCGCTCCCTGGCAGCCTTTTCCAATACCGATGGAGGGCGTCTGTTGGTGGGCGTTAAAGATAACGGGGTGATAGCCGGTGTGCGCTCCGAGGAGGAATATTACATGGTGGAGGCCGCTGCACAGATGTATTGCAAGCCGGAGGTAAAATTCAAAATGAAAGAATGGAATGTGGATGGAAAAACCGTTCTGGAAATCGATATTCCCAAAAATAAAGCGGATGGCCCTTTTTCCGCTCCCGACAAAGAAGGCAAGTGGAAGGTGTATATTCGTGTAAACGACCAAAATCTGCTGGCAAGCACGGTGCTGATGAAGGTGTGGAAAAACGAAAAACGCACCACCGGCATCCTGATACGGTATACCGACAAGGAGAAAATCCTGCTCGATTTTCTTAATAAAAACAATGAGATTACTTTGTCGAAATTCCGTAAAATTGCAGGCATCTCGCGCAAAGTGGCTGAAAAGGTTTTGGCTGATCTGATTATTCTGCAGATCATCGATATGACAATCACCGAAAAAACGATTTTTTATAGTCTTTCCACAGTCTTTGCCAACCAGAGTGAGGAACGCTAAGGCCAGACTCAGGTTTAGAGATAGCGCCTGACGCGTTGCCGGTAGCTTTGGTAGCTTTGCCCAAACTTAGCTTCGAGAAACCTTTCTTCGTTAAGGATAATTTTGTGGTGGATGATGATGCCTGCAATGGCTGCAACAACCATCGGCAAGTAAGGCTTGTACAGCACTGCCGCTATCGAAAGCATGTATAAGCCCAGATACATCGGATTGCGGCTCAGGCTATAAACACCTTTGGTTTGCAGCGGGATGTCATCGTTTTTGGGTAGCGCCATCTTGGTGTATTTACCCATTTTAATCAGCGAAAAGATTAAAAATAGTATGGCTTCGAACGCGATAAAAATCGCCAGCCACTCCAGCCACAGAGGTGATGTATGAGGCGGCTTTAGCCATCCAATTGCAACCATCGGCAGATATATTATCGGTAGCATGATTAGGGTTTTCCCGGTGATTTGCCAAAAGCCGTTGATGGTGGATCTTCCGTAGCCCTCGCGTCCGCTGATAGCAATCTGCACCAGCACTGCCGTGAAAATAACGCCCAGGATGCCATAAAGCACCAGGATAACAATTGTAGAAAGCCGCATTTTTTTAGTTAAAAGATTTTTTAAGTGTTTCTACCCAACGGCTGATGCGCTCCGGGGTGAGCGCCGACTGGTTTACCTCGTCGATGGCCAGGCCGACAAACTGGTCGTTTTTTAGCGCCAGCGAAATATCAAAATTGTATCCCTGGGTGTTTGTAAAGCCGATGATGGTGGCTTTGTTGGCCAACTTATGATACAGTATTCCCAACCCGTTCAAAAAGCTACTGCTCCACTCCACCTGGTCGCCCACGCCAAAGAGCGCTATCTTTTTTCCTGATAAGTTGATCTTGTGCAGTTGCCGGGCAAAGGTTTCCCAGTCTTCCTGCATCTCGCCCACGCCCCAGGTAGAGGTGCCCAGAATTAGATTTTGAAAGCTCTCCAAGTCGCCAATTGAAGCATTTTCGATATTGATGACCTGCGAATGCTCATCGCCAAAAGCGGCTCCGATGCGTTCGGCAATTTTGCGGGTGAAGCCCAATGTGGAGCCATAAAAAATTCCAACTTTTTCCATAATCTTCTGTTTCTTTTTTACCAAACACTCCCCTGTGATTTTTGTTTCTAATCCGGAAGTTTAAAACATCCTGCATCTTACAGAGGATGCCGGTAAAATATTTTGTGTTCTGATTTTATAAAATGGTTGCCAAAAATAGAACATTTCTTACAGACCAGGCAGATTGGTTGTCGGGTTATCAGGTTGTTGTTTTGAACCTTCTTTGTCTTAAAACATTTATAGTCGCATTGATTTTTTATTTTAAATTCCACTTTAACAATGATACCTAAAAAATACCACGATCTGCGCAGCGAATATCTGCACCAGCAACTCGACGAGCAATCCGTTATGGGAAATCCTTTTGATCAGTTTGCTGTGTGGATGGATCAGGCGGTACAAGCTGAGATTCTGCATCCTACTGCCATGCTTTTGGCTACTGTGGGTCGCGATGGGCAGCCGTCGTGCCGGGTAGTGTTGCTCAAAGAGGTTAATGAAAAGGGATTTGTTTTCTTCACACATTACGACAGCCACAAAGGCCGGCAGCTTGGCGGAAATTCTAAAGTGGCGCTTACCTTTTTTTGGAAAGAAACCGAGCGCCAGATTCGTATTGAGGGGTCGGCAGAAAAGGTGGATGAAAAAGTTTCCGACGAATATTTTGTTTCGCGGCCTTACGAAAGCCGCCTGAGTGCTGCAGCCTCACCACAAAGCAGTGTCATTAGCAGCCGCCAGGAGTTGGAGCAGCAGCGCGAAGCTATTCGCGCAAAGTATCCCGATGGCAACATCCCGCGCCCGAAGAATTGGGGTGGTTATTTGATAATTCCCGACAATATTGAATTTTGGCAGGGCCGCGAAAACCGGCTCCACGACCGCATCGTTTATCAACGCACCGATGGTGGCTGGAAAATCCACCGGTTGGCACCGTGATAGGAATTTGCAGCGGATGGGTTTGGACGAGGCTGCGCCTTGTCTGTAGATGCAGCTTAGGCTCTGGCGGTGGTTGAGCGTCGGTTGGTGAGCGTAGTCGAACCAAGTCGAAACCAGCCTAAGCTGAACGCATCCAAGGCATGAGAAATTGAACACTGAAAATCAGCATCTATCTTTCAAAATCATATTCAATAAAAAAAACCGCCGGATTTCTCCAACGGTCTTCTTTAGAAATATTTTTAAAAATATCTTTATTCTATCACCAGGCGGCGGGTGGTAAGCCCGGCCTCGGTTTTTATCTGAATAAAATACATTCCTGCTTTGAGCGCAGCGGTATTAATATTTACGAAAGTATTATTCACCACAAGTTTTTGCAGAAGCTGTCCTGTAATGCTTACAACGGCAACTGATTCAATGGTTGAATTGCTGATCACATTTACCTGGTCGTTCGCCGGATTTGGATAAATCCGTAGAACTGAACTCTGTTGCTTATCGCCGATGCCGGTGACGATGGCATTAAACTCAGAGGTTTCACTCGTTAAAAACTCCCCGCCATCTTTAATTATTACACCGTCGGAGTCGGTAAGTTTGTAATATCCGTCACCATGGTTGCAGCACATTCCGTCGCCGTATGAATCGTACATAACAAAAGCGTAGCAGGCGCCTTCTTCAATTTCAAAAGTTTCATTGTAAACGGTATTGTTGCCATAGCCACTTCCCGAAAACAACATGGTTCCTGCGTTGTCGAAAAGTTTCCATGAAGTTTCGTAGCCAGAGTTGTCAGTTTTAAACTCCAGATTGATGGTGAGGGAGGTGGAAACTGGTGGGATAAATTCTGCAGAACCTGTGTTGTTGTCCGGGTTTTCGTCTTCCTCGCCATTGGGCAAACTTACCACCACATTCACTGTATTGTTTGCTTCAGGAATAAAACTGATGGTGGACAGCTCAACGGGTTCCCGCATCAGGGGATCCAGGTTACCACTCCATTGGTACGTTTCAATTGTACCTTCGTTGATGCTGTAGTCGATTTGCAAAGAAGTGAGCATTTGATTGCCTCTGTTTTCGATGATCACTTTAGCTTCCACCTCGTTACCACAAACGATTTCCGGAACAATTACCTGTGACACACTGGCGTCGTTCTCGTTATTAAGTCCGGTGAGTATCGGGATAGCACTTGTTCCACTTTCGATTTCCTGGGTAGTTTCGGTAACAAACGCCACCAGCGAGAAATTGGCAAGGCTAACAATCACACCATTATAGGCTGCAGGGATGGTGTAGGTATAGTTGAGATCGATAAAACTGCCGGTAGATGTGGTAGTAATTTCTTCGCCCCACTGTCCGGTGATAAGATGCCGCAGCATGTGTTGGTGTGAGTAGTTGCCATTGGGCAGCATAAAGTCGGGGTTGAAGTTAGCTCCGCCATTTTGTGGGCCTTCCACATTGCTTTCGAGCAGTGCTATATTGATAAAGTTAGTAGTTTCGGGGCTGTCGCCGGTATAGTAAATTTCGACGTGTACGTTGAGTTCGTTGGTGTTCACGTCGAGGGTAGCCTCGGCACCTAGATTCACATAAGAAATTTCGCTGAGCACCGTATCGGTAGCAGTACCCCAGTTGGGACGGCTCATAGCAGTCCCGGAGCCTTGTGACAAACCACTGAAGAGATGGCGGTTGACAGTTGCTGCCGGATAACCCACCAGGCCAGTCTGGGCAACAAGTGCATCACCAAATGGTGTTCTGAAGTCGGGCTCGCTTGCGTTGGGAGCAGCAAAGCTGCCCTGGTGTATGTTGATGGGGAAGAAATCGTCGGGATGCTCCAGCATTATTTCATGCGCCACACGATGGCCATCAGGGCAAAAAACACAATGTATTCCGGTATAATCTTCAAGCACCACTTTGCGATTTTCCGGATCGGTGCTAACGATGGTAGGCTCGGGGCCAGTGGGGCAATCTTTGGGCTGGCAGCCGGCATTGAGGATAGGTTGGATGACGGCTTGTGGATTGGGGATGGGATAGATGTCCCGGTTGATAATCTGATGATTGGGAGCAATGAGTATTACGGTGGGATAGGCCGGAATACCGTAGGCAGCGCACACCGCATTTCCGCTACCCTCGATGCCGCTCACAGTAGGATATTCCACGCCAAACTGCTCATCGAAGGCAATACATTGTGCATCGGTGTTATTGAAGTCCATTGCGATAAAAAACACATCGCCGGAGTTACAGCCAAAGTTGATGTAAGCGGCATTGATATGTGGAGCAGACTGCTGGCAGGGGCCGCAGGTGGTAAAAAAGAAGTCGATAAGCACATGCTGTCCGCCATCCAGGATATCGAACAGGTTGATTACATCGCCTTCTACGGTAGTCACGGTAAAGTCGACGGCCTCGTAAAGCGGTGTCTGGGCTTTCATCTGTGTGCAAACCCCGATTATTACAAGTAAAATAAAGAGTAGCTTTTTCATCAAAATAGTAGGTTTAGTAAATAATAATTATCAAAAATAATTTAATATTCACAGGTAATCAGAAACTTGATGGAAATCGCTTCAAGAAAATCTACGAATTTCTTACAAGTTACACTTGATCATTTATCAACTAGAATTTAAATGAATCACAAACACATTTGAATCACTGTGAGCTGTTTCGGTAAGTCGGAATTAATTTCATCAAAAATAAAAAATATTTGGTTTGTTCACTGTTTACTGCAGAAATTATTATAGGTTTGTAACACAATTCAAATTCATGTAGAAATAAATTAATTTTTAAACCTATGAAAAATTTACGTTTAATTTCCTTTGCAATGCTGCTGCTGCTTATGGGTGGCTTGGTAACCTTTTCATCCTGTAAAAAAGATGATGATGATTCGCCGTCAAAAACCAAGATGATCTCCGGCAAGAAGTTTTTTGCCAAGGCTATGAAGATCGAACCTGGCGTTTCCACACCAGGGGGCGTCACCATTACCGATCTCTATCCGTTTTTGCTGGATTGTGTAAAAGACAATTACACCACTTTTAGCGAAAACGGAACTTTTATCGATGATGAAGGCGCCACCAAGTGTGAACCTGGTGATCCGCAAACTATAAATGGCACATGGGAATTTATGAACGATGAAACGCAGCTTAAACAGACTTATGGCAATGAGTATCAAATTTATAATATTGTTGAACTCACCAATAGTGTGCTGAAATTATCCTTTTCTCAACTTGAAGACTTTGAATTTGGCGATGGAGAGCAGCTTTATAAAGTAACTCTTGAATTTGAGGCACGGTAGAATTTTTAATCAAATCGTTTGATAAATCTATTCTGATATCTTTAACCTAATAATTTAACTTTCATGAAAAAAAATGTTTATAGTTCATTATTAATGATGGCACTGGTTGCTATGATAGCCATGCCCATGATGCAAAGCTGCAAATCGTCGAAGAAGGCCTCCAAACCTGCGGGCGAAGAAGCCATTTCGATGTACTGCTCAGGTCCTGAATATTTCAGCGACAGCAAGTACTTCAGAGCCAATAATGTGGGCGAAAGTACAAACCAAAGCTTGGCCAAGAAAAAAGCCATGAGCAATGTCCGTCTGGATTTGGCTTCCGCAATCGAGACACGCGTAAAAGCTGTTATCGACAATTATTTTTCGAGCTACACCACGGAAGCGGGCATCGAAGACCGCGTGCGCTACGAAGGTTTGTCGCGCGAGGTGGTCAACCAGGAGCTTACTGGTATCCGCACTATTTGCGAGCAATTCACCAAAACCAAAGAGGGCACCTACAAAGCTTATGTAGCTGTTGAACTGGCCGGCGATGAAATCCTCAATGGCATGCAAAAACGTATCGCCGACGACGAAAAACTCAAAATCGACTTCCAGTATGAGAAGTTCAAAAAAGAGTTTGAAAAGGAGATGGATAATTTTAAAAAGCAATAATTTTCTTTCATCATCACTGCCTTGACATGCCGACCTGTGCAAGGACGGCTGTCAGGGCAGTTTTGTTTTTATTAAAATGAAAAAACTGCTGCTTTTCGTTGCGTTTGTTGGCTCAGGGTTTTTGCTGTGGGGTCAAGCGCCCGACAAGCAGCAGGTGGAGCGAGCCTATGAATCGTTTCAAAAAAACTTTCGCTCCGGGCAGCAGCCTGATCAACCTTCCAATCGGTTTCGTGGTAGCGTAGTGCCGTTGCAGCCTATGGTTTCACTGCCGGCATGGTTTTTTACACCTGCTGCCGCATCACAATATATCGGCATTTCCGATGCTCTGCCCGACAGCACCACAGCTCACCAGCAAGCTATTATGCGGGCTTTGGCAGTGGCCGCTTTCGCTAATGGGTGCACTGTAAAAAACATCAGCGACAATTATTATATCGATCATGGAGGACGGAAGACCCTGGGTAAATTCAACTCGTTTACCAGCCTCACTTCTCGCGGAGAATTAAACTATGAAGTTTTACAAACTTTTATAAGCGCCAACGGCGAGGCTATTGTGCTGCTGCAGGTAAGCTACAACGATACTGGCACGACACCGATAGAGAGTCATCTGGAGCTTTTTCAATCGGAGACAGACGACAACCTCCTGACCCGATTGACGTTCGACATCTCTACCGACACCATGCAAAAGCTTCCGGCGCAAGCCTCGTGGTTGCTCAAAGAAAATGATACGCGATCCGACATCAGTTCGATTCTCGACAATGTGCCACAGGTACTTCCAATGGCGCGCTACCGCTATTGCAGTGACATCCAGCTTCCTGAACCTACGGCCGACGAATATACTTTTGATCTTACCAACGGCTTGTGGTATGGCTATATCAATGCGCTGGCAGTTAATCTGGAACAGATGCAGGTTTTTAGCTCACAGGTAAAATACCTCGACGAAGATTCTAATAACCAGTTTCAGAATCTGACAAGAATCGTTTACCACGAAAAGATTGCTTTTGATCTTCACGGAGTCACCATCAGCAACAATCATTTAAGCTTGATTTTGGAGAAAACCAATGCTTCTGCATCTTTCTGATCATGATGTAAAACCATTAATTTTGTTGTCACAACTAAAAAAACCTTGCGATGAAAACAAAAATTTTATATCCAGCTTTTCTTTGTCTTTTGATGGCATCGACAGCCTGCCCTTTGCGGGCACAGACATTTGAAGAATATAAGCGTCAGCAGCAGGAGCAGATGCAGCAATACAAACAGGAACAGGCTCAACAGCTTGCCGCAATGGCGGCGCAATTTACCGAATACGTAAATCAGCAGGATGCTGCTTACAGCAATTATCTAAAGCAGCGGTGGGAGGAATTTCAGGCGTTTCGTGGGGTGGCACCTCCGCAGGATCCTAAGCCCGAAGAAGCGCCCGTTTATACGCCAGATCAGCGCCCGGAGCCTCCCCGATCCATTCCCGTTAAGGTTCCTGAAGACATCAAAAAGGAGCCTGGAACGCCCCAGTTTATCAAGCCGCGCATCGTAAAGCCGGAGCCGCCAAAATCTGATTTGCCTCAGATCGACTATATGTTTTACGGCGTACCTGTGATGCTCTCTTATGATGCAGCCATTGCCGGAGCTGACGTGGCAATACCCATCAATGAAAACGCCGTGGCTACTTATTTCGATCGGATGAGCCAGACCAACTACAACCAGTTGCTTTCGCAGATTTACGCATACAGCGAGATGATGAATCTCAATGACTGGGGAACTTATATGCTTACCAAAAAGTTGGCAGAGCAGCTTACCAGCGACGTCAACAACCAGCGACTCCTCACCTGGTATTTGCTCGTGCGCGCCGGCTACAAAGCAAAAGTGGCTTTCGCCGATAATCAGATATTTCTGCTGTTGCCCATAAGCAATGAGGTGTATGATGTGAGTTATTTCACCATCAACAACCAAAAATTTTATCTGATGGATGCTGCGGCGACCACTGTTTTTACCTACGGAAAAGATTATCCGGAATCGCAAAAAACCATTAGCCTCGATCTTGAGCGTGCCGTTGATCCGGGTACAAAACCCAAGGAACGCATCATCAATTTTTCGTACGACGGCCAATCCTACAATCTCCCGCTTAGCTACAACCAGCACGCTATCGACTTTTATACCGACATTCCATTGGCTGAAATGCGGATCTATTTTGATGCCATGGTTTCGCCCGAAGCCAAAACGTCGATAGCAGCAGCTTTTGCACCGATTATTCAGGGGCTTGATGAGCTGCAGGCCGTGTCTTTGTTATTGCATTTTGTGCAAACGGGCTTTGCCTACCAAACCGACGATGAGCAGTTTGGACACGAGAAGTTTTTCTTTGCCGAAGAGGTGTTTTATTATCCCTATTGCGATTGCGAAGATCGCTCGGTACTTTTCGCCTATCTCGTAAAAAGTCTGGTGGGATTGGAAGTTGTCGGGTTGAATTATCCCGGTCACATGGCCGTGGCGGTAAATTTTTCTCAACACGTCGATGGCAATTATGTGATGGTTGACGATAAAAAGTTCGTGGTAGCCGATCCCACTTATATCAATGCTCCTGTTGGTTTGGCCATGCCTGAATTTGCTGGTGTATTACCCGTGGTAATTCCCATTAACAGCAGCTTCTTTATCGGTCAGCAGAATGATGCGTTGTGGCAGGAGGTGCTTGCTGCAGGCGGAAACCGTGGAGACAACAAGCATGATATGATTCTCAATAGCGATGGATCGCAACTGGTGGCAGGATATTTTGCGCAGACGTTTCGCATGGGTGTTGTCCAGGTTGAAGCCGGCGGGCAGCCTGCAATGTTTGTCATGAAAACTGATAAAGATCACCAGCCGCTTTGGTTTAGCTGCAGCCAAGGTGCCGGTATGGCCATGGCTACCGGCCTTACCACTGACGATAGAAACAACATTTACGTGGCAGGAACTTATGGTGGTGAGATGGAGATAGAAGGGCACAACATCAATAGCAACCCGGATGCAGCGGACGTTTTCGTAGCTGCCTATACACCGACCGGTAAATTGAAGTGGTTGCAAAAGGCCAACATCGATACGGCAAACCTGCAAGGCGTCGCAACAAATCAGAGGCTCTCTTATTTAATTCGTTTTAACAAAGAAGGTAAAGCAATTGGTAATGAAGTTTTTCCGGGCACCAGCGATTTTGACAACTTTGGCATTTTTATAACCGATGCAGGAGAGGTAGCCGTGACCGGAGTTTTTGGCGAAACCACCGGAATGAACATCGCCACCGCTTCTTATGCTTCCATCACCGACTTTAATGCCGTGCAGGCACTCAAAAGCGAAAACGACCGACTGATCGATGAGCGATACGAAAAAACCATTGCAGGATTATTTGCAGTGGTAACGGTGGTGCAGAATAAAGGTATGGTGATTCCAGGAATTCAGGCACAAGAAGCTATCGATAAATATAACCCGGGGTTCAAAAGTAAGAATCCGCAGATTTATAAAATGATTTCCAGAATTCAATTTATCGAAAACCAGCAGGGCATCATCACGCTGAAAACCGATAACGGGAAAGATATTACTATAGATATGATGCGCGTGAGCAATGATGCCCGCCTCAAAGTGGTGATGCTCGATTCGGGTGATGCACGTCTCGATGTGCTCTCGGGTATCAAGGTGGGAAAAGCCATCTGGTGGTACAATTTGAATAACATCATGCTTTACAAAGCCAGCGGCGACCTGCTGTTCGACTACGACAGAGACCATGCGCAGGCGCGCAAAAATTTGAAAAAGGATATTTTGTATTAAGGATCGTTGTGGTGAGAAAATCAGAAATTACCGCTTAGATACAGATTTATCACAGCTATCAAACAGCGAAACCGATTTAGGAGGAACCGGATGTGGGAAAACCGCTCGTTTGGGTCTGTGGGGGAGTGGCAAGGTAACGAGCCGCTCTACCCGGAAAATTAAGAATTGGTTTGATGCGTAAATTAGCTTGGGTATTTCTTTCTATTATCCGATAAAAAACGTAATGCTATTAAGATGAAAGCTCCCCAAGCTTTTGGCTTAGCGTTTCACGCATCATGCGCAAATTCTGATATAAATCTTTCCTTAGGTGTAGCTTGATTTGCTGCCGCAGTTTGTCATAAAAGTCATTGATAAACAAAGCGGCTTTGCCCATTAGTGGCAGGGTAATTAAATAGGCTGCCGCCCAACCCCAGCTTCCGGTAATCCAGCCAATTGCTGCTGTTTGTAGCAGCGCCATCAGTGGGACGGTGAGCACCCAGGCGCCATATTCGGTGGTAGCCCAAAACGCACGATCCCGGATTTTGCGCCGCACCAAAATAGATGGCACCAAAAATCCAATAAAGAAATTTATGGTTCCGTAAAGAAATAGTGGCAAAGCGACGATAGCAAGGAGAAGATTCCCAATAAAAGCCAAAGCAGAGCTTTTTCGCGCCACAGCGGCATCCGTCAGATGATGCTGCGCGAGCTCTTGCCGGTAATTTTCGGTTTTAGCAAAAAGTTGAGTGCCCTCCTCTTTATGTACCTCTTCGTAGCGCTGCAGTTGTTCAGCCAGCAGTTGTCGTTGCCTTACTTCATCTGCGGCATATTTAGTTTGGGAATTATGATGATCAATTTCGGTGAGCGTGAAAATGCTTTCGTAATGTTCACGGCTCTTGATATTTAGCGTAAGCGAAAATATGCGCTGCTTTAGCTCGTCGCGCAGGGCTAACATCGCTGTGGTTTCATTTTTACCGTATGCGGCCGCATAATCTTTTATATAAATAGGTTTTCCAAACTGAACCAACAGCTTGCGGTGGAAACGATAATAATGGCTGTAAAAAAGTCCTACAGGGACGATGGCAATATCCAAAGCAAAATCTTCGCGTTCGGCAGCCATGAAAGCAATGCGCGGAATAGCTTTTTTGTGTGGAGCCGATTGCCGCCTGAAAGTATGCATGCCCTCGGGAAATAACGCCAGCGCTCGCTTATTCTTGAGGACCCGCAGAGCCAGGTCAAACACCTCGTCATTCTTAGTTAGATTGTCTTTGCCGTCGCGGATGCGATAGACAGGGCTGATTTTGAGAAAATGCAGTATTTTATTGATAACAGGATTTCCGAAAATATCGGCGCGAGCCAGCCACACAGGTTGGTGCGGCACCGTGAGCAGCACAGCCATGGCATCCATCAGAGCATTCTGATGATTGGGAGCGAAAATGAGCGCAACATCTCTCGGAATGTTTTCAAGGCCGGATACTGTTATCTTTCGGTGGATCAGTCGGTGCAGCAAGCGTGCGTGAATGCGCAGCAGGTCGTAGCCCAAAGAGTAGTTTTCATGCTTCATTTCACGAGCTGTATTTTGCGTTTTGACCAAAATGTAGCCAGAGCCAATCCACTCACAATATGCCACACACCCCACCAGGCGGCAATGATCGTCATCCCGCCAAGTTCCATCTCCGGTGGAAATATTTTAGGATTAAACATCAGCGCCAGCGCAAGCCCCGAGTTTTGTATGCCCGTTTCGATGGTGATGGAGCGGCGGTCAATTCGTGGCAGCCGCATGATGGTACCCGCCATAAAACCGGTTCCCAGCGCCAGCAGGTTATGCAGAAGCACGATCAGAAACACCAACGGCACATATTTTTTGAAATGGCTGAAATTGGCCGAGAGTAAAATAATTACCAGAGCAACAAAAAACAGGATGGAGATAGTCTTGATGGGTTTGATGATTCTGGCTGTAAATCGCGGAAACCTGGATGCAATCGTGATCCCGGCAATCACCGGAAGACCCAGCAGCAGAAATACAGTTTGAAAAACCTGCTGCACATCAATGTCTAAAGGGCGCAGCAGTTCGCCGGCACCTTTGCTATAGTGGCCAATGTACCAATCGCCCCAGAGGGCAAAATTGAAAGGGGTCATAAAAATCGCGATCATCGTGGCGATGGCCGTAAGGCTAATGGAAAGCGCTGCATTGCCTTTGGCGTTGGCGCTCATAAAATTGGAGATGTTGCCTCCCGGGCAGGCGGCTACCAGAATCATCCCCAACGCAACGGTGGCGGTGAGATTTAATGAAATCACCAGCAGAAACGTAAGCGCCGGAAGCAACACAAATTGTGATACTACGCCTGTAATCACTGACTTTGGATGCGCCAACACATCCTTGAAATGTGAGATGTTGATGCTCAGCGCCACGCCAAACATGATAAATGCCAGCGCGATGTTGAGCGTATGAATTCCTGAGGCAGAAAAGTTGAGCCTTACATGGTCCAGTACGTCGAGAGAGTTGTGCATGTTAGTTTTGCAAAAGGGGCAAAAATAGCATTTCTAATTTGTAATAGAGGCGTCAAAATATCTCCATCTGATTCAACTTGGTTTTATGTTGATGATTAGGGAGGCCGGGCGGGCTTTCCGCTTTACCCTGCTTGCAGCAGCTGTGTTTTTGTAAGCGGTACGTGGGCTTCCTTCGTCAGCCTCTGCCCGCCAACAAAAACATCAGCCGCTGCTGCGCCGGGATGCCGCTTCAATCCCTGCCTCTGCAATCCGCAGTGAGCATGGCGTGTGGCGCATAGCGCAGGCTTTAGCCCCTGTGGTGGTACGGTAAAACCAAATATTGAATCTTGAGTTTTAGCCCCAACGAAGCGACATCTGATTTTAAAATTGAAAGTAAAAGGTTATCAGGAAAAGATGAGCGGTGAGCGACGAAAAAGAAGCCGGAGGTTTTATATTTTATTATTAGATATTCTGCAATTCGATATCGCTCCTGGCTCCTGGCTTCTGGCTCTTTGCGCCATGCGCCGTGCATTTTTCTTGTTCTTCCACATTTATCTTAGCTCCAACTGAGCGCAGATCGTCGAAAAAGTGTGGCCACGACTTGCTGATGCATCCGGCGCCGTAAATGGTAATGGGAGTTGTCGCCACAAGGGCAGCTGTGGCTGCGGCCATTGCGATGCGATGATCGTTGTGAGCATCGATAGTGGCTCCGGTAAGCGCAACGCCATGTATGTGCATGTTGTCGCCATCCAAAATGATTTGGATTCCCATTTTGGCGAGTTCCTGTTGCAGCGACAATCCGCGGTTGCTTTCCTTGTTTTGTAGCCGATGCACGCCACTCAGCGTGCTGGTTCCTCGCGCTGTTGCTGCCAACACAGCCAATGGCGGAAACAGGTCGGGGCAATGGGTACAGTCGAAACGAAAAGGCCGTGGCTGCTGCTGCCGGATGGTGATGCCGTTGTCGGAAATATCGACAGGGATTCCTGCTGTTGACAAGGCTTCAATGACTTGCCGATCGGCTTGCTTACTGTGGATGTCGAGGTTGTTAATGATGAGATCGCCAGCCAGAGCAGCAGCCACCATCATAAAAGCAGCGCCACTCCAGTCGCCTTCGATAGTGATTTCCGTTGGGTTATAGTTTTGGTTGCCACCGATATGATACGTTTCGGGCGCTATCTGTTTTATCTCTATTCCAAATTTTTGGATGGTTTCCAGCGTCATCAGCACATAAGGAGCGCTTTTAAGATTCTGAACGACAAGTTTGCTTTCACCACTCAGCAATGGCAGCGCCATGAGCAGACCACTCACAAATTGTGAGCTTTCGCTGCCATCGACCACCACTTCGCCGGCTTTCATTTTTCCGGAAAGGTGATAAGGTAATTTTCCGTGGTCAGAATTACAAAGGATGCCCATCTGTTGAAGTACTTTGCACAGGTTGCCAAGCGGACGTTTTAGCAAAGAACCCTTTCCGGAAATTGTGACGGGATCCTCGAAAAGTGCCGGAGTCAGTGCAATCATCAGGCGAGCTGCCAGGCCGGATTCGCCACAATCGAAAGTGAAAGATGTTGGGCGAAAAGCACCTTTGATTTCAAGCAGATCATTTTGATAATTTAAATCGCAGCCCAGTTGCCGGGCAATTTCCATCATGGCCAAAGCGTCGTCGCAGGGTGAAGGATGATGGATTATCGAAAGACCCTCCGCGAGCATCGCCGCAGCAATGGCTCGAATCGTCTGGCTCTTGGAAGCTGGAGCCGCCAACGTTCCCGTGATGGCCGATGGATAGACGGTAGCTTTCATGGTGAGAGCATAAAATTTTGAAGTTCTGTGACTGCTATTTTTTTTATCACTGCCTGACCAATATTTTCCAACAGCACAAAATGAACTTCCCCTCCCTCGCGCTTTTTGTCGGCGGTGAGCGCATCAACGATTTGCCGGGCATCGGCAGAAGTGCTGATGGGTAAATTAAGATTTTGGAGCAGGCGGATGATGCGCTCATATTGATTTTGCGAAAGCGAAGTATGTTTTAACGAAAGTCGCAGCGCGGCTGCCATACCAATGCTCACGGCGTGGCCATGGCTGATACCTGCCACCTTCTCGATGGCGTGGCCATACGTGTGCCCGAAGTTGAGGATACGCCGCAGGTTTTGTTCCTTCTCGTCGCGCAGCACCACGTCACTTTTTATTTGGTAAGAGCGCAGCGTGATGTGACGGATAGCATCTTTATCTAAATTTAAAATTTCCCGGAAATTATCTTCGATAAAATCGAAATAAGCAGCATCAGCTATCAGTGCATGTTTCACAACTTCGGCGAGGCCGTTGGCAAGTTCATAGGGGGGCAGAGTCTGCAATGTCGCCGGATCGCTCAGGATAAATCGTGGCTGATAAAAGGTTCCGACCATATTTTTAAAACCCTGAAAATTTATGCCGTTTTTGCCACCAATGGAAGCATCAGCTTGAGCCAACAGCGTGGTGGGAACAAAAGCGCAGGCAACACCCCGCAAATAGGTGGCAGCTGCAAAACCGGCGATGTCGCAAACGATGCCGCCACCCACGCCCACAAGCATGCCTGAGCGGTCGATGTCCAAATCGATCAGTTGCTGATAGATGTCGTGCATAGTAAGGAGCGTTTTGTGCTGCTCGCCGTCGCCGATGAGAATTACCGGAAGCCCCTGCCAGTGCTGCCCATAGTGCTGCTGAATTACCTGCTGGGTGATTATCACCGACTGTGCCGGGAGGTGCTGTCGAAGGTTAGAAATCGGTTCGTCCGACAGGTATTTGACAGCAGCAAAAGAATTAGAACTGGCGCTACTCATTGCGATTTTTAAATACTGTGGATTGATTCAAATGATTATTTATTACTGTTTGGTGATAAATTTCCAAGACCAAAAAGAAAATCCAAACATAAATAATATCTGCAGATGGCACTTCCCAAAAAATAATATCACTCCTTCGGATTGGCTGTGTGGGAATTTTAATTTTTCAAAACATGAAAATATTTATGAATCCCGCAGCTTCCCAGCAAGTCATGATACTGCCGCCTCGACGAGGCTCCTATGTTGATTTATTCACCACTCTACCATACTGTCGCCTCTACGAGGCTTTCGTTACTGCAAAGTGCTATTGCAGCTGCCGACTGAGAGCTACAGACTGCAGACTGGATTCCGGCATTAGGTCATTACTTCGTATTGGAGATTCTTCTCGTCAAATGCCTCACGGATGGTCTGCAACTGGTCGAAACTTTGCAGGTTAAAAGTGAGCGTAATGAGTACGAAACCAACGGGCACCGTAGTGATGGAGCGTTCGTGGTTGATATCGTATATGTTGGCGCGGATGCTGTCGAGGATGGTGATAAGTTGCTTTAACTCGCCGGCAAGGTCGGGGGTGAGTACTTTGATGCGCACGCGCAAACCTTCTTCCATCATCCCTTTTTCGAGTATCTGCTCCAGCATGCCCATGTTGATGTTTCCGCCGCTTATAACCGGAACTACTTTGCGGCCTTTCACGTCGATTTTCTCTGAAAGGATGGCTGCCATAGATGCTACTCCCGAGGGTTCGGCTAATATTTTGGCGCGTTGCAGCATAAGATAAAGGGCGTGGGATATTTCAGCATCGCTCACCACCACCAGCTCATCAACATATTTCTGCACGCACTCCAGGGTGAGATCGCCGGGAGTTTTTACAGCTATTCCGTCGGCGATGGTGTGCAGAGAGGCAAGGCTGCTCACGTGCCCTTGATCTACCGAAAGTTTCATCGACTGGGCTCCTTCGGGTTCTACGCCGATGATCCGGATTTTAGGATTGAATTTCTTAAGGGCTATGGCTATTCCCGAGATAAGACCGCCGCCACCGATGGGTACCACCACATCCTGGACGTCGTCGAGTTGTTTAAAAATTTCCAATCCAATGGTTCCCTGTCCGGCAATAATGTCGGGGTGGTTGAAAGGATGAACGAAACAGGCGCCGGACTCTTCCTTGAAAGTCATGGCTGCAGCAAATGCGTCGTCGAAGGTGGCACCGGTGAGAACCACTTCGGCGCCATAGCTGCGCGTGGCCATCACTTTGAGTGGCGGAGCAAACACCGGCATAAAAACGGTGGATTTTATACCCAAGCTTGTAGCGCTGTAAGCAACGCCCTGTGCGTGATTGCCCGCCGAAGCGCACACCACGCCATTGCTCAATTCTTCGGCACTAAGCGAACTCACCATGTTGTAGGCACCACGCACCTTGAAGCTGCCTGTCGACTGCAGATTCTCCATCTTCATAAATACTTTGGCGCCAGACATCATCGAAAACGACTTGCTCGATTCGAGTGGAGTAACTTTTACAATTTTGCGCAGCGTGCTTTCTGCTTTTATAATATCCGAAAAATCAGGTATTTGACTCATGAAAAATAAAATTTTGTGTAATTGCAAATTTAATCAATAACATAGGCTCAGGCGGCGGGGTAAGATTATGACAGAGCAGAAGAAGGTTGCTCTGAAATCACTATTAAAACGCAATCTTTTTTCGTTTTCGCGGATGGAAAATCAGACGCTGCCTTTTGAAATATTTGTTTATTTTGTTTGAACTTTTATTAATCCCAATTTGTTCGATTACAATAAGTTCTGACAACTAAATCTAAAATTATGAAAAACATCAGCAAATTTCTCATTTTAATGATTTTTGGTTCCGTGCTTTTTACGGGATGCCAGGGAAGTACAAATTCTGAAAATGCCGAAGCCAACGCCGCCATGAAAGATTCACAGAATGAAGATGGTTCGATGGCGCATTTCGACAAAGTGATCGGAGAGCTGCGCGACGGGCAAATTGTAATGGTTGCAGATGCTGACGAGCTCAGGGCACGTTGGCAAAGAGTTGTGAATGAACAAGTGAAGCCCGGTATTTCTTTTACGCGAATATGGATTGTTAATGAAGCCGATAATTATTTTTTGCGTGGTAGCGATTCCATCAACTATGCATCCTCCATCATCAGGCTGGCGCTGGATGGGGATAAAATATATGAACTTAAACTTAATAACGTAGGTAAGGAAGATCAGGTAGGTTCCGAAACTATAATGTGTTCCGGATGTGAAAGTTCAGGCCCCGGCGCAGTGGGCGAATGCGAAGTGCATTATGGGCTGGAGGGAGGTTATTATTGCTCCGACTGTAGCGCTGGCAATTGCCAGAAAACGCATATCTTGTCTGTAGGCAGAGGAATACTTTGAGCAGCTCCCTAGCCAATGTTTTCTGTAAAGTGAATGATTCTGAACGAAAGTTCCAAATAAACAAATCCCATATTTACAAAAATATTCGCGCTTAAGCGGAAAAAAATGATGAGCTTTTATCTGGTCGTTGTGTAATGGTCAAAACCTGAGACGGTATCTACGAGCATAGAGATCAGCCGTTACATCCTGCGAAGCGAGAAAGCGATTACTCTTTCTTCTTTTGTTTTGGTTTTAATATTCTCCAGCCGAACCTGGATTTTTATTTGTCCGTCATCGGATTGGTAGAGTAAGAGGTCACTTTTTGACTTTTCGGGTAACATTTTTCATCAATATTAACTCATTGCAATTTGCCAATGAGAGAGCGGCAGTGCAATGTTTAATTGTACCCCAAGAACTTACAACGAATTTATCTCGCTGGTAAGTTTAGCAAGTGTGTCTTTTGCGTTACCGAAGAGCATCCGGGTGTTGTCTTTAAAAAACAATGGGTTTTCGATGCCGGCGTATCCTTTGCCCATGCCGCGCTTCATCACGATCACGTTTTTAGATTGGGCAGCATTTATTATGGGCATACCATAGATGGGGCTACCGGGCGTTTCGTTGGCTGCCGGGTTTACCACGTCATTAGCACCTACTACAATCACCACATCGGTGTTGGGCATATCCTTGTTGATCTCGTCCATTTCAATCAGCTTTTCGTAGGAAACATCGGCTTCGGCCAGCAATACGTTCATGTGGCCGGGCATACGTCCTGCCACCGGATGGATGCCATAACGTACCTGCACGCCTTTTTCCTCAAGCACCTTTTCGAGCTCATGGATGGTGTGTTGCGCCTGTGCCACAGCCAGTCCATATCCTGGCACTACCACCACCGATTTGGAATATGAAAGTAATACAGCAGCATCGCTCATCGACATCTCTTTGATGCTACCCGTTTCGAGGCCTGCTGCTCCGGCGGCTTTGGCACCAAAACCCCCGATAATCACGTTGAGCAGCGATCGGTTCATTGCTTTTGTCATCAGTATGGTGAGGATGCTGCCGGCTGCGCCAACAAAAATACCTCCCAGAATCATTGCCAGGTTATTATAAATAAAACCTGCCATGGCTGCAGCAACACCCGTAAGCGAGTTGAGCAGCGAAATAACCACCGGCATGTCGGCGCCACCAATGGGCAACACGAACATGACTCCGTAAAGAATGGAAGCGGCAAAGAGCAGATAAACCAGCCAGGCGTACTGCTGTGGGTTCGGCTGCATCAGTATGTAAATGGTGGCTCCCACCAGAGCGGCAAGCACCAGCATGTTCACCCATTTCATCACTTGGGCGTTGATGTTTCCAATCTTTCCGGCCAGCTTGCCATAAGCGATAAGGCTGCCGCTGAAAGCAATGGAACCTATTATCAGCCCCAGCAAAGTTACGAGCAGGGATTCGTTTTGTGGATTGCCAAATTCGAGCAAACCCACCAGTGCGGAAGCTGCACCACCGGTAGCATTAAAAAATGAAACCAACTCCGGCATGGCGGTCATCTTCACGCGTTTGGAAATAACTATTCCCACCACGCTGCCCACAGCAATGGTAACGATAATAACGAGCATGCTCGTCCAACCAATGGTGTCTCCATCGGGATTTCGGTGCAGAAACAAGGTAGTAATCATGGCCAGCACCATGGCGCCGCCTGCATAAAAGTTTCCATTGCGTGCCGTGCGCGGGTGGCTAAGTAGTTTAAGGCCGACTACAAAAAATATGGCTGAGAGCAGGTAGCTGAATTCGAGGATGGCATCGCCTATGGCAAAATTGACGCCGCTGAATGTTTGTAATATCTGATCCATTTTTGGGTGACTATGCGTTGGGTTTGAAAATTAATGTGACTTATTATTGTGATGGGAGAGTGGTCGGCTTTATTTCTTTTTTTTAAACATCTCCAGCATTCGGTCGGTAACGGCAAAGCCGCCCGCCACGTTTAAGATGCCAAAAAATACGGCCAAAACACCGAGCACCAGCTCCAGCGAAAACTTTGTAACATCGGTATGGCCTACCAGGATAATCCCTCCGATGATGATGACGCCGCTGATGGCATTGGCACCCGACATAAGGGGTGTGTGAAGAACCGACGGTACGTTGCTGATAACCTCGATGCCAAGAAACACCGAAAGTGCAATGATAAAAATCGCCTCGCGGTATGAATAAAAAAAGATGAATATCTCGTTCATAAAAATAGAGTTTTAGAGTTTTGATTCTTTTTGTGGTTCGATAATAGATTTTACCCGTTGATTGATGATCTGATGGTTGTGGGTGATGCAAGCTCCCTGCACCACTTCATCTTCGAAGTTGAGGTTTAGATTCCCTTCTTTATCGATGATCAATGCCAGGAAATTCACTAGGTTTTTGCCATACATGCGGCTGGCGTCGATGGGCATGGAGGAGGCGTAGTTAGAATTTCCAATGATTTTCACACCATGCTCCACCACGGTTTTATTGTCTTGTGTCAGCTCGCAGTTGCCACCCGAAGAAGCCGCCAGATCGATGATTATTGAGCCGGGCTTCATTTGCTCCACTGTCTCTTTTTTTATAAGAATCGGAGCTTTACGACCAGGAATCTGTGCGGTGCAGATGATCACATCCGATTTTTTGGCATGATCCTGTATCAATTGGGTTTGCCGCGCTTTAAACTCTTCGGTTTGTTCCACTGCATATCCGCCGGCAGTGGCATCATCCACAGCGCCTTCCACTTCAACAAATTTAGCACCCAGACTTTTCACCTCTTCTTTTACGGCAGCGCGTACATCAAAAACTTCTACTACTGCGCCAAGTTTCCGTGCTGTGGCAACTGCCTGCAGCCCGGCTACCCCGGCTCCCAGTATCAATAATTTGGCAGGTCGGATGGTTCCGGCTGCCGACATAAACATCGGGAAAAATACCGGCAAATTCATGGCTGCTTCAAGCACTGCGCGATAGCCAGCTACAGTGGCCATCGACGAAAGCACGTCCATGGCTTGTGCTCTGGAGATTCGTGGGATGGTGTCTAGGCTAAAACACGTTAGACCTGCTTCGCGAAAATTTGCCACCATGGTAGTGTTGGTGAGTGGCTGCATCGTATTTACCACCACATGACCGGGCTTGAGCTTCTTTATGTCTTCGGCTGCAGGCGGGTTGATGGCCAGTAGCAGCACGGTCTGTTTTAGCAGCTCATCGCGCGACACTACCTTAGCTCCGGCAGCTTCGTAGTCTTCGTCGCTGGCAAAAGCATGAAGGCCTGCACCTTTTTCGACAAAGATTTGATTAGAATTTTCTGTAAGTAACTTTACAGCCTCGGGCAGCAATGCAACACGCTGTTCGGGTGAAATTTCAGTGAGGATGCCTATGTTCATATTTATTTAAAAATTTGCGCAAATGTAGATAACATTGTTTTGAAATAGCCGTAAAGATTTCCTGTAAAGGGAAAATTAACCTTTTTTGGCGTTTTTTATTTACCTTCTGCAACCGATATTCAGCACTCTATAAATACTATTTCACCGATACCAGATCGATCTCGAATATCAGTACAGAGTGGGGAGGTATATTGGGTGCACCTTTGGGGTAACCCAACGCTGAAGGGATAAAAAAAGTACCCGAGCCTCCTTTCAGTAAAAGTGGAATAGCTATTTTCCAGCCTTCGATGAGATTTGCAAGTGGGGAAATAAACGGTCCAATGGTGGTCTGGTCGAAGATGTTGCCATTGGTAAGATAGCCTTTGTAAAAAACCTCTACCGTCGAGTTGCGGGTCGGATGCTCGCCGGTACCAAGGACGGTGATCTTGTAATAAATGCCCGAGGCATGTCGCTCGGCGGTGATGTTGTTTTCGGCAAGATAATCCTGAATGACCTGTTCGTCGATCTGCGCCTGCTTTTCGTCGGAGTCATTTTTTTTGCAGCCGCTAAGTAATAAAGAAGTTGCTGCCAGAATTATCATTAGCGGCAGCCAGTGTTTCATCATCATATTCATTTTCATAATAATAATTAATTTTTACGAGCGGCAAAAATAGACCAAAAGCTGGTTTAAGAAAGCAAAAAAAGCTGCTCGCGCAAAAGCAAGAGCAGCTTGTGGTTTCAAAAATTAAAACCTTATTTCAAAATAGTAATCTTTTTATTGAGCACCGTCTGGCTGTCGATGACGATGTTGAGCAGGTACATGCCATTGTCGAATCGGCTCATGTCGATGGTGCCGTTGGTCAACTGGTCGTACTTGGCCATTGCCACGCCTGCAGAATTGTAAACAGTGACGGTGGCATTTTTGGCACCGCTGATGAATACTCTGCCGTTTGTTGGATTCGGATAGATGCGTACCGCCTGAACAGCATCATCAGCAATGCGGGTGTCCACGTCGAACTGGATGGTGTAAGTGAGCTTGGTGGCGCCATCTTCGGCAAATATTTCAACAGCAGTAGTGCCGGGCAAAACGTCGGTTGGAAGTACGATGGCAATTGCATCACCGCTTTCAGTTTGTACGGTTATTACGGGTACTTCGGTAGCGCCTTGGGCCAGCGTAACGATGTATTCATAGGTATCCGGGTCGAAACCTTCGAGTAGAGTACCATCCATCAAAATTTCGGAAAGCTGTGCATTGGTACTGTAGTTGGCATCTTCGACTGTGTAGTCGGACTGGTAAACGTACAGTGACGACAAATCCTGAACAATAACGGCTACGCCCAGGTCGTCCCACTCTTCTACGTGGGTGCCAGCCAGATTAACAATTTCGCTGATGCTTACCGGCATACGGTCTTCAAGGTTCACCGGGGTACCCAATGCGTTTGGAACCATCTTCATCATCACATGTTCAAATTCGGTTTCTCCGTTGGATAATGCATTTTGGGTGGTTAAATATTCAAATACCACGATGTACACCTGCGCATTGCCGATGTTGGTAAAAGGAATCAGGTTAACATTAATGTCCATCACCGTGCCGGTAAGGGTATGCGAGCCAACCACTTTTACAAGGCCGAAATCGGTAAGTGCGTTTTGGAACATCGGATCAATTACTCCCATGTTGTCGGCGTGAGCGCCGTCGAGGGTGGTCCAAGGTACCCACGTAACACCGTATTGATTGCGACGTGTGCCACCTTCGGGCGTATAATATGGGTCGCCACTTAAGGGCCAGTTCATCTGGTATTTTACCAAAGTAATCTCATCTTCGTGTGTATTGCACCAAGGCACAAAATGAAGATTAAAAGTTGCACACGGTCCGCAGGTGGAGCTGGTGAATTCTTCGAGCATCACCCGGTGAGGAACGCTATAGCTGATCACACTAATATCTTTTTGTAACATGTCGTTGCCGGGGAACATATCCGGGGCACCGTTAACATTTACAATATTTACCTGAAGCTCATAGGAGCCGATGGTTAGATTGAGCATGCCGTCGAGAACGAATTCCTGGCTTTCGCCAAACTTCAGATCCAATCCCGTAAAGCTTGTTGTAATAGCATTGCCACCATCAATCTGATAACTCATTTCCAGATCTGTAATGATATTAGAACCAAAATTCTTAACCAGCGCGGAGACCTCCGTGGGTTGGGAGAGGAAGTCGGGAGTGTTGATGAAGAGCAGGCCGGCATCCAAATCTATAGGGTTGTTAAGCCAGATGTCGTCGATGAAATAACCCTCGAGATTGTACAAGTTGCCGCTTACAAAGAAGCAAAACCGGAAGTCGGATTGTCCCACATCGTCATTGCTGATCATAATCGACTTGAGCTCGGGGCCAATGTTTCCGATAACATTTGTTTCCAGAACTGTATTCCAGGCACCTCCGCCCGACTGGGTAGCTACGCCGATGCTATAAGCAGATCCAATATAATTATTGAGGTAATGCCGGAATTCGAGCATAACACCTTGTTGTCCGGTGAGATCGACGGCAGGACTGATTAAGCGTGTGGTCCCCGTTTGAGCAATGTATGTGAACATAGCTTCGGGCGCTGTACCACCGGCGTTTGAAGTATTGTTGATCGACCATTTGGCTGCATACTCATCAATAGTCCATCCGGCTGGAGGCATGGTGCCCTCGTCGAAACCTTCGAATACAAAGGTTTGCCCGTTAACACCTGTAATGAAACCGACAAGCAAGAGGATCAGGAGTAGTTTTTTCATAAATAAAGTTTATTGAGAGTTTTTAATTAAAAAAAATAGTCTTGCAAAAGTATATTTTTACCTTTCGAACGATTGCAGCAAGCAATTAATAAAAACTAACAGGTCGGTTTTGTGCGCATAGCGCCCGATACTTCCTCCTCCTCTTTTCGCGCCAGCCGTGTCATTCCAATGCTGCACATGCGGCAAGAAATCTGTTGTATTTCGGCCATTTAAAAAGTGTTGTTATTAGTAGTAGTGAAGAATCTATTTTTATTGTCATTTGAGATTTATCATATCCCCTATCTTTGCCCAAAAAATCAGATGAGCGTGCAGGATCATTTACAAAAAATTGCCGCAATGTACCAAAGCTGGTCGGGCGAAGAAGCCACGGCCATCGCTCCATTGTCCGCCTCCGGGTCGTACCGGCAGTATTATCGGCTAAGCAGCAAAACAGCTCAGGCGGTTGGTGCTTTTTTCGATAGCCCCGAGGAGAACAAAGCTTTCATCAATTTGTCGAGGCAGTTTCACAAGGCCGGTCTCAACGTGCCCGAAATTTATGCTGTTGCCGACGACCAGCTTTCATATCTGCTGCAGGATCTTGGCGATACCACGCTGTTCGACATTGTCAGCGCGCACAAGCAAAAAAACGGCTTTGACGAGGAGTTGATACAAATCTTCCGGCAGATTATCGACCAACTAATCAGGTTTCAAATTATCGCCGGACGCGACCTGGATTATTCTGCATGTTATCCTTCAGCCGATTTCGACACGCAGGCCTACATGTGGGATTTGAATTATTTCAAATACAATTTCCTGAAGCTGGCGCAGATTCCTTACAACGAATACCATCTGGAGGAAGATTTCCGCAAGCTGGTTCAATTGCTGCTTTCGGTGGAGAGTTCTTATTTTGTCTATCGCGACTTCCAAACGCGCAACATTATGATGCACGAGGGGCAGCTTTATTTTATCGACTATCAGGGCGGCCGGCGCGGGCCTGTGCATTACGATCTGGTTTCGTTGCTTTTTCAGGCAAGGGTTGGCATGCCCGCTGCGGTGCGCGAACAACTCATCGATTATTATATCGCTGAAGCTGAAAAAGTGGCTCCGCGTAGCGTGAAAGATTTCAGGCAGCATTTTTATAAATTTGTTCTTATCAGAATTTTACAAACACTCGGAGCTTACGGTTTCAGGGGTTTGTACGAAAAAAAACAGCATTTTATCGACAGCATTCCGCTGGCCATCAACAACGTAAAATGGCTGATGGATAACAACAAAATTCCCGCTCAGCTCAGCGAACTTATTAATTGCCTGCGGGTGATCATCAGTCGCGAAGACCTGCGCGCTGCCGAAGCGCCCGGATTGCTGGTGTCCATCAACAGTTTTTCCTACAAGCGCGGAATCCCTCCGGATACTTCCGGCAATGGTGGTGGTTTTGTGTTCGATTGCCGCGCACTGCCCAACCCGGGTCGGGAAGCAAAATATCGCCAGCTTACCGGAAAAGACAAAGAGGTAAGCGATTATTTGGAAAAGAGTCCGGAGGTGGCGAAGTTTCTTAATCTTGCCGTGGACATGGTCGATTTAGCAATTCAAAATTATACCTTTCGTAAATTTAGTCACCTGCAGGTTAATTTCGGTTGCACCGGAGGACAGCATCGTTCGGTGTATTGCGCCGAAAAACTGGCGAAGCAATTACAGTCGAATACTCAGATACGCATCGCCCTGCGCCATCTTGAACAAGAATAAGCCGGGTCGCGTTTTATTGTTTTTATAATTATAAAATGTAACTGTTTAGCACATGGCATTTAATACACAAATTTTAGCTAAAAGGTTTTATTTTAAAAATGCTCACCTCACCCCTCAGTCCCCTAAAGGGGAAGCCAGCCCACACACTATAGATTGTTGCGTTGGCAACTCCCCCTTTAGGGGGTCGGGGGGTGCGCGATGGTTTTTCTGAATCTATAGAATCTATCATTTAATGTAAGTTTTCGTACATCAAATACATAAATAATTACTCTAAAATCATGGCAAAGACACGCTACAAAAAAGATAAGTTCCACCAGGTCGACACCGACCGTTTTAAATGCAATCGCTGTGCGCAAACGGCTAACGACAAGGAGAAAATCTGCAAACCTACCAAGCAAGAAGTTGCAATTCTTTTCTAAAAAAAACCTCTGCGATGAAGGCAATGATATTTGCTGCCGGCCTGGGTACACGGCTCGGCTCTTTTACTCAAAACACACCCAAAGCGCTCGTGGAAGTGGCGGGCAAACCTGTGTTGGCGTATGTTGTCGAACGTCTTAAGCGCGCCGGAGTTACCAGCATCATCATCAATCTGCATCATTTTGCTGATAAAGTAAAAGCCTATGTAGCTGCCGAAAACGATTTTGGTATTGAAATACATTTCTCCGACGAAACCGCTCAATTGCTCGACACCGGCGGCGGACTGCTGAGAGCACGATGGTTTTTCGACGACGGGCAGCCTTTCGTGGTTCACAATGTGGATGTGCTTTCCAATGTAGATATTCGGGCGATGTTACAACATCACGTCGCTAGCCAAGCTCTTGCCACACTTTTTGTTCAGAACCGTAAAAGCACGCGGTATCTTCTTTTTGATAAATCGATGCAGCTTCGGGGCCGCCACGATACCCGGAACAACGAAATTACACGCACCGACGATGGGCGCCAGCTTTTGCATCCATTGGCTTTTAATGGTATCCATATTATTGATCCTGCTATTTTTGATCTTTTCGCGCAAAGCGGTGCCTTTTCTATCATCAAAACTTATCTCTCCCTTTCCGGGCAGCACACTATCAAAGGATTCCATGACGATGAGGCGCACTATCTCGACATCGGAAAACCGGACACCCTTCAGGCTGCACAGCAGTTCATCGATGTGCTTAGCGGAAAACGAAAAGAGTAAACCACGGAGTCACGGAGACACAGAGGAAAGGAAAGAAGATGAGTAAAATGTTATTCTCTGTGCCTTGGTGACTCTGTGGCGAAAAAAAACACTACGCATAAATACTTACCCTGCTGCTACAACTTTAATACACTAAAAAGTAGTTCAAAACGGGTTTCATAACGAACCGATGGCCTGTACCTTTGCCGGCAAACAAGGAGGGTAATATGTATAAAAGTATTCGCTGCAGCCGGCATATCGCGCTGCTTTTTATGTTGTCGGCTATTATTGCTGCGTCCTGTGGCAGCCGCAACAATCAAAATCAAACTGGTGACGCTTCCGATTTGCGGGGCACTATTTCCATCTCCGGAGCTTTTGCATTGTATCCTATCACGGTGCGGTGGGCTGAGGAATATCGCAAGGTGCATCCTGATGTGCGCATAGATATCAGCGCCGGTGGGGCAGGCAAAGGTATGGCCGACGCGATGTCAGGGATGGTCGATCTGGGGATGTTCTCGCGCGGACTTAACGTAGCCGAAGTAAAACAAGGTGTGTGGTGGGTTGCCGTGACCAAAGATGCTGTGCTGCCGGTGGTTAATAAAAAGAATCCGATGTTGAACACACTGATGGATCGCGGAATGTCGAAAGCTGATTTCGCGAAAATCTATCTGACGAATAATCTTGAAAGTTGGAATGAGCTTTTGTCGGTTACCGGCGAAGTTTCTGCGCTGCATGTTTACACCCGCTCCGATGCTTGTGGCGCCGCACAGATGTGGGCCGAATTTGTGGGCACCAACCAGGAAGACCTCAATGGGATTGGCGTTTTTGGCGATCCCGGTATTGCCGATGCTGTAAAAAACGACCCGATGGGCATCGGCTACAACAACATGGTGTATGTGTACGATATCAATACACGCCAAAAATATGAAGGGCTTGAAGTAATTCCCATCGACCTCAACGGCGACGGCATCATCAGTGATGAGGAAGATTTTTATGAGGATCTCGATGGCGTGATAGAGGCCATCAGCGACGGGCGCTATCCTTCGCCGCCGGCCCGTCCGCTCTATTTTGTCGCAGCACACCGTCCCGACGATCCCCTGGTTACCAGTTTCCTGGAATGGATTCTCACCAGTGGACAGCAATTTGTTGGCGAGGCCGGATACGTGCAGTTATCGCAGGCAACCATCGACGAGCAACTTCAAAAGCTGCACGGTGAATAAAACTCTGCAGCGGGTAAGGCACATCAGGCCGGGACGTTTGCTTCAGGATAAGCTTCACGGTTTTTGGATGCGTTTGACATTGGCGTTGGTAATGTTGCTGCCGGTAGTGCTTTTTGCCGGTATGTACTACAAGTCGTCGATGCTGCTGGAAAAGAATAGTCTTTTTGAATTAATATTTTCGGGCGAATGGAAGCCCATGTCGGGCAAGTTTGGATTTTATCCATTTATCATCAGTTCGCTGTGGGTTACTGTGGTGGCGCTGCTCCTGGCGGCGCCGGTTTGTTTGCTCACCACCATTCACATCACGCAATATGCCCGCCACTGGGTGCTGCGACTGATGCATCCGGTGATAGATATCCTTGCGGGAATCCCTTCGGTAATTTATGGCGTCTTCGGCATTCTGGTGGTGGTGCCCGCCATTTCTGATTATATTGGGCCTGCTTTTGGCAAAGATATTTCCGGCTATTCCATTCTGGCCGGCGCCATGGTGCTGGCCATCATGATTATTCCTTTTATTCTGAATATTTTAATAGAGATTTTTAAAAATATTCCCGATGAGCTTGCAGAAGCCTCTTTGGCATTGGGCGCCACAAAATGGCAAACCATCAAATTGGTGCTGATGAAAAAAGCACTTCCCGGCATAGTGGCCGCTTTTGGTCTGGGAATGTCGCGCGCTTTTGGCGAAACCATCGCTGTGCTAATGGTTGTGGGTAACGTAACGCGAGTTCCGACGGGCGTCTTTCAGCCGGGATATCCGTTGCCGGCGCTTATCGCAAATAACTATGGCGAGATGCTCTCCATCCCGCTTTACGATTCCGCCCTGATGCTGGCGGCGCTCATTCTGTTTGTGGTTGTGTTGCTCTTCAATTTTGCCGCAAGGCTTATCATCATTCAAAGCGAAAAACAGGTAGCATGAAGTTGAAACTAAAAAATACAGAAGAGGGCTTTTTCAGGGTGCTGATGTTTTTTTCCACCGTCATCATTGTGGTTACACTGTTGCTGATCATTGTTAGCGTTTTGTACAAAGGCTTGCCGGCCCTGAGTTGGGAGATGGTGAGCAAGGTGCCTGAGGGTGGATTTTATTTTGGCCGCGAGGGCGGCATCCTCAACGCCATTGTCGGATCGTTGTATCTGGCCGGTGGCGCCACTTTGTTAGCTGTGGTCATCGGGCTTCCGCTTGCTTTGTATATCAATGTTCATCTGGTTTGCCACAAGCGGCTGGTCAATGTCATCCGTTTCACGCTCGATTTGTTGTGGGGCATTCCATCGATTGTTTATGGCGCGTTTGGCTTTGCCCTCATGAGTTATTTTGGCATCCGGGTTTCTTTGCTCGCGGGGATTATCACAGTTACCTTGTTCATCATTCCCATCATGGTACGTTCGATGGACGAGGCGCTTAAAGTTGTCCCACGCGGACTTCTCGAAAGCAGTCTTTCGTTGGGTTCTACCCGTGCCGAAACGGCTTACCGTGTGTTTTTCAGACAATGTTTGCCGGGACTTTCCACGGCTGTGCTGCTGTCGTTTGGGCGCGCCATTGGCGATGCCGCCTCCATTCTTTTTACAGCCGGTTTCACCGATTATATCCCTACCTCCTTGTTCCAGCCCACCGCCACGTTGCCATTAGCAATATTTTTTCAGCTTAGTTCGCCCATTCCGCAAGTGCAGGAACGGGCGTACGCCTCGGCGGTGGTGCTGGTTTTTATCATCCTAGTCGTCAGCATTCTGGCGCGTATACTGAGCAATCGTTACCAAAAACACAAAATCAATTTTTAAAAATATGGATGGGATAAAAATATCGATAGAAAATCTAAACCTTAGTTTCGGTAAGCAGCACGTGCTGAAAAATATCAATGCCCAAATCCCGACCAATAAAATCACGGTAATCATGGGGCCTTCGGGATGCGGCAAAACCACTTTGATGAAAAGTCTGAACCGCCTCACCGATCTCAACCCGGAGGCACACGTCAGCGGTTCAATCTTTATAGAAGGCGAAGATATTTTGCAAACCAAAGACGACATTACGTTGATCCGTAAAAAGATGGGTTTGCTGGCGCAGCGTCCCTATCCGCTGCCGATGAACATCTACAACAACATAGCTTACGGCTTGCGCATCAGCGGGCGGCGCAAGAAAAAAATTCTGGACCGGCGCGTAGAACATTATCTGCGGCAGGTTAGTTTGTGGGAAGAGGTGAAGGATCGCCTGAAAGAGCCGGCAGGTCGGTTGTCGATCGGGCAGCAGCAGCGCCTTTGTCTGGCGCGCGGACTGGCGGTTGGCCCTGAAATTATCCTTGCCGACGAGCCTACCTCGGCGCTCGACCCCATCTCCAGCCAGGCCATCGAAGCACAATTCAGCATCCTCAAAAAGAATTATACCATCGTTTTGGTAACGCACATTCTGCGGCAAGCCCGTCGTCTGGCCGACCATGTGATATTTATGTACCTCGGAGAAGTTATCGAGCAGGGATCAGCCGCCCAGGTCTTCGAAAACCCGCAACAGGAAATGACCAAATCCTATTTGAAAGGGATGTTTTACTAAGTCAGCAGAAGGTAGTCGGCAGCCGGTGGCGAAAGGGATGCCTGCCCTACAAGGGATGGCAACCCTGATTATTTTAGCGTAAAGCACCGAATTTCCTACGCCACGCTCTATGCGCCCTATTATGAAATTTAGAATCATTCCAAATGAAATTGTTTTAATTTAGCCGCGCAATTTAATTAACAAGGCAAATGAGGAATCCTGCCATCACATTGGCTAACGACTCCCACCGCAGAAATCCAGCGGTGAGGGTGAGTTTTGAGAAATATCATGGACACAGCTTTCGACTAAATCTGCAAAAGATACACCTATCCACCCAATCTGGCTTTGTAACTGTAACTTTTGGACGTACTAATGAAGAGATAAACGTGACTTTAAATTTACACAGTGATTACAGAGATCACTCAAAATATGAAGTTGTAAATACATAAACAAATAAATCAAAATATGAATAGAATTTTAGTTATCTCAATAATTTCTTTATTGATGTTCTCATGCTCTAAAGAACAAAGTAAGGAGGTAAGAGAATTAAATATTTTCGTGAAGTCTATTGATTCTATTCATGCAATTGGTCCTCCAGAAGATCCTAGATTTTGTCTGTATCCTAACCCGTTCACGGATCAAATTAGCCTTAGATTTATGGCTGATAGCGCCCAAATATTGATTATTAATACTAATGGAGATATGAAAAAATTTACTATTTATGGTTGTGGGGCGATGTTAGATTTTTACAATGAAAAGCCAGGTGTATATTATTGTGAGGCATTGATCAATAAAAAAGTATTTAGAACATATTTAATAAAATCGCGGTAATGAAAAAATTGGTTATCAAGTTGGTTTTTCTTTTTCCTTTATTTTTTCCAGTTTCAATTAATGCTCAAAAATTTGATTATGGCGTTTTTGTTGGAGGTAACCTGAATTTTCTTTCCGCCAGGAGCAATTATGAGATTAAGAATGATCTTAAGTTTAAACCTGGATTCTCTTATAATCTTGGAGGAAATGTAACGACGAGAATCAAGATGATTAATTTGTCAGTATCAATAGAGTATTCCAGAATTAGAAATACGTACAATCAATCTTTCTGGCGTATTGATGGTAGCCCTATATTAGAGTCAAAGGCATGTATAACTAATCATTACATTGAAGTGAGTGGATTAGGTACTATGGAGATAGTAAGAGGTTTAAATGTTGGCGTCGGTTTATCTGGGAATTATTTATTGAAGTCTTCTATGAAGCTTAATGCTGCTATTAATTCCGCGGGTCAGGAAATGGAGAATGATTTAATTAGCCACACTTACCGGAAGATTAAGTTTTCAATTCCTGTAATTATTGAATATGAAATAAAAAAAATAAGGTTTTTTACAAGATTTAATATAGGTGTGATGAATAGGTTAAATGGTGATAGTTTTGTAAAGGAAATCGAAAATCCGCTTGTTTTCGGCATTGGATTTAGATTGAATAAATAGAGACTACTGAAAAACTTGAGACATTCAAAAATTTGTTTAAGCAGCTAGACCTTTCATAATTGGATCCTTATGCAATTATTTGGTTGTAGAAATAATACTAACATCGAATCAAGTATGCCTTGCGGTGGTTACAGTAGTTGAGCTAATAAATGAAACTTACAAAAACTTGCCTGTCGTAAATCTACCTGAATGTTAAGAAGTCCTTAGCTCAACTACTCCCTACATTACCGCTTCACATCCCCCCTTCCCCGAATCTTAACATCATGAATCAAATCGCTGGTTGTAATTACAACCGTGGGGAAATCGATCACCAGCCGAGGACTTCCAATCACTCCGGGCATTAAAATCGTGTGCTGCTGGATGGTGGCTACGTCGAGACTGTCGATGGTTTGGTCGGCGTTGGTAGCCATAAAATAAGAAAATCGATGTTGCCCCGTTTGGGTCTAAATTTTGAAATTTCTTTCGACATATTAATTCCAGCAATCTGGCTTCGACAATCTGGCTTCGACAGGCTGGCTTCGACAAGCTCAGCCACCACAGCCACCGCATCCACTTTTAGACCCGCACCTCGCAACCCGCACCTCGTAACCCTCAACCCAAAAACCTACCTTCTCATCATATTTTCTATCACCACGGAAGAGGATCCTCCGCCGCCATTGCAGAGGCCGGCCACGCCGTAGCGGGCGTTGTGCTGTTGCAGTATGTTTACGAGCGTCACCAGGATGCGTGCGCCGGTAGCTCCCAGCGGGTGCCCCAGCGAAACACCGCTGCCCCAGATGTTGACTTTGTTTTTGTCTAATTTCAAATCGCCCATCACTGCCAGCGAAACTACGGCAAAGGCTTCGTTGATTTCAAAAAAATCGATATCCGACAGTTGCAGTCCGGATTTTGTGATGGCTTTCGGGATGGCAATGGAAGGAGCTGTTGTGAACCACTCGGGTGCCTGTGCGGCGTCGGCATATCCTATTATGCGTGCCAGCGGCTTTAGTCCGAGCGCGTCGGCTTTTTCTTTACTCATCAGCACCAGTGCTGCGGCGCCATCGTTGATGGTGGAGGCGTTGGCGGCGGTCACGGTTCCGTCTTTGACGAAGACGGGCCGCAGCTCCGGGATTTTATCAAAATTTACATTTCTGAACTCCTCGTCTTCTTCTATCAGTTGCGTGCCTTTGCGCGTTTTCACTTCCACCGGAACAATCTCATCGGCGAAATATCCTGCCTCGGTAGCTTTGGCAGAGCGGCGGTACGATTCTATCGAAAGTTCGTCCTGCTGCTGGCGCGTTATGTTGCGTTCTTTGGCGGTATTTTCGGCGGCGTTGCCCATGTGGTAATCGTTGTACACATCCCACAGGCCATCTTTTATCAGTCCATCGGTGAGTTTGCCATGTCCCAGCTTCATGCCTTTGCGCACGGCATCGATGTAATGCGGCACGTTGGTCATGCTCTCCATGCCGCCGGCCACCACCACGTCGTTGTCGCCAAGCAAAATGGATTGTGCTGCGAGCATCACCGACTTTAGGCCGGAGGAGCAAACTTTATTTACGGTGGTGCAGGGAACTGTGTTGGGCAGGCCAGCAAACAAAGCTGCCTGGCGTGCGGGAGCCTGACCCAGATTGGCCGACAAAACGTTGCCCATAAATACTTCATCCACCTGGTCGGCTTCGATGCCCGCTTTGGCTACTGCGCCTTGTATTACCGTGGAGCCCAGTTGCGTAGCGGAGATTGTTGACAATGCTCCTGCAAAGCTTCCTATTGGCGTTCTTACTGCCGAAATGATGTAAACTTCTTTCATCGTGTATCGTTTTTTTAAAACTAAAACCTATTCATTCCCAATTGTTTGGCTACAGCCAAAAAAGAAAAAGATCAATGATTTTCATCGTCCTCTTTGGTTTTCTCTTTGTAAACATAGTTGATCTGCAATGGTTCAGCAGGCGGTTTGGGTGCCTTGACAGGGGGTTTGTTCCAATAGGCCTCCGGATCGTTTTCGTCGATGCTTTCAAGTTCGGGATCGTCTTCCCATTTGTATTGCGCTGGCTGGGGACCCTGATTTTTATAAAATACTGCCATTACTACGCCGGCGATAAGTCCCATCAGGTGCGATTCCCATGAGATGTTTTTCTCGGGGAACATTTCCGGGAAGATGCCCCACACCATGCTTCCATAAAGAAAAGCTACCAGAAAAGTGATGGCGAGTGTCCGCCCGTCGCGGCGAAAAATGCCACTGAAAAACAGGAACGACGCCAGCCCGTACACCACGCCGCTGGCACCGATGTGGTAAGCATCGCGCCCCCAAAACCAAACCCAGATGCCGGTGATGATCCATACAAGAACAAATACGCGCACCGCCACCGGACGATAAACATAAAACAGCAGCGAGCCCAGCACCCAGAGCGGGATGCTGTTGGCAAAAAGATGTGCGGTGCTGCCATGGATGAATGGCGCTGTGATGATTCCGATAAGACCTTTGGCCTGCAGCGGAAAAATTCCGAGCTGTCCCAGATGCTGACCACTGATGGCCTCGAAGCCTTTTATGAGCCACATAATGAGGACAAGAAGGGTAGGGTAGAGAAAGCTTTCGGCAAATCGTGTGCGATCGTGTAATTTCATGGCTACTAAACAAGCAATCAAAAAAAGTGTTAATGCCAAAAGGCACAAAATATTTCTAACCGGCCTCCCGTTAGGTCGGTACTCATTAATTAACAGGCTAAAAAAACAGAAAAATGATCCATTCTTTCAGGCAATTCCCAATAAAGATATTTCGATTTGCAATTGTAGCAGTAATTTTTGTATTGCTATCGGCTCCTCGTATTCAGGCACAATCCGACGAACAGCGCGAAGGCATTCAAAAATTTGGCACTGCCTTGCAGATTATCAACTTTGCCTATGTCGACAGCGTCGATTCGCCCGACCTGGTGGCTTCTGCCATCAAGCAGATGCTCAAAGAGCTTGACCCACATTCGGCATACATTTCCAAAGAAGATGTGGAGCGCGTCAACGAGCCGCTCGAAGGAAGCTTTGACGGCATCGGGGTGACCTTTCAGCTTTTTAACGATACCATTCTTGTGGTGTCGCCGGTACCTGGAGGGCCGTCCGACAAACTGGGCATCTTTGGTGGCGACAAGATTGTTAAAATTGATGGAATTAGCGCTGTAGGCGAAAAAATTAACAACGAATATGTGATGGAGCGTCTGCGCGGAAAAAAAGGCACCACGGTTTCTGTTTCGATAAAACGTGCAGGCAAAAAAGAGTTGATCGATTTCGACATCGTGCGAGATAAAATACCGCTCAACAGCATCGACGCTACCTATATGGCAGCTCCGGAGATAGGTTACATAAAGCTTACACGTTTTTCCAAGACCTCTATGGATGAGTTTCGCGAAAGCTTGCAAGAGCTGCGGCAGGAAGGCATGCAGGATCTTATCCTCGACCTGCGCAGTAACTCCGGTGGCTACCTCAATATTGCCGTTGAGCTTAGCGATGAGTTTCTGCCGGACGACAAGCTGATCGTTTACACAGAAGGTCTGCGTCAACCGCGCGAAAATTTCTATTCTACCTCCACTGGTTCATTTGATAATGATGGGCGCGTAATCGTCCTTATCAACGAAGCTTCGGCCTCTGCCAGCGAAATTGTGTCAGGAGCCATCCAGGACTGGGATCGCGGGCTGGTGCTTGGCCGTCGTTCTTTTGGAAAAGGCCTCGTGCAGCGTCCGTTTCGTCTGCCCGACGGAGCGTTGATACGGCTTACCACCGCACGCTATCACACGCCTACCGGTCGTTGCATCCAAAAGCCTTACGATGAAGGTGTGGAAGAATATTTTAAAGATTTCAAAAACCGGCTGGAACATGGCGAGCTGGTGAGTGCCGACAGCATTCATTTTCCCGATTCACTCCAATATCTTACCCCTGCCGGGCGCACGGTTTATGGCGGCGGCGGCATCATGCCCGATATTTTTATCCCCATCGACTCCACACGATTCTCTGATTATTACGTCGATCTGGTGCGGAAATTGGTTTTTAATACCTTCACCATGGACTACCTTGATAAAAACCGCACCGAAATCTTGATGCAATTTCCTACGCTGGAGGCCTTTAAAAACGGTTTTGTTGTGGACGAAGTGATGTATTCCGATTTTAAAGCAAAAGCTGCCGAAGCCAAGGTGGAGCGTGGCGCTGACGAAAAGTATTATTATCCCGATGAACACTTGAAACTGCAGATAAAAGCTTTGCTGGCGCGCAACCTCTGGGACGCCGAAGCCTATTTTGTAGTGATCAACGCCATCGACGCCGAACTTAGCGCTGCCGTAGATTTGCTGCAAAACAAAAAGCAGTTTTCGGAATTGCAGGGAAAGTGAGAACCTGGAGCAAATTCCAAAAGACAAAACTCAAATTCCAAATAAATTCCAAATTCCATAGTGCTGTGACAGTTTGAATATTGAAAAATTGGTTATTGAGATTTATTTGTTCTTTGTTTTTTGGCTTTTGTAATTTATTTCAAAATGAAATCCATAGCTGCCGCTGATGTGTGTTCTCCACCGCTTCCGCCGAAAAACCATATCTTTGGCCGTTTTTAATATTAAAAAATAGATTTTTATAAAATGAAACTCCTGGAAAATAAAAAGGCGCTGATAACCGGCGCTGCACGTGGCATAGGTAAATCCATTGCCATAGCTTACGCAAAAAATGGTGCCGATGTAATCGTTACGGATCTTAAAATCGACGACGACGCCAACGCCCTTGTCGAAGAGCTGAAAAGTTACGGCGTGCAAGCCAAAGCCTACGCCTCTGATGCAAGTAATTTCGCTGCCTGCGAAGAGCTGGTAAAAGAGGTACTGAAGGATTTTGGAAGAGTTGATATTCTGGTCAACAATGCTGGCATCACCCGCGACAAGTTGCTGATGCGCATGACCGAAGACGACTGGGATCTGGTGCTGAAAGTGAATCTGAAATCAGTTTTTAATATGACCAAAGCGCTCCATCGCAGCATGCTTTCGCAGCGCAGTGGCGCCATCATCAATATGAGCTCTGTGGTAGGATTGTCGGGCAACGCCGGCCAAAGCAATTACTCGGCCAGCAAAGCCGGTTTGATAGGATTTACCAAATCTACCGCCAAGGAGTTTGGCGCGCGCGGCATCCGCTGCAACGCCGTTGCTCCGGGATTTATCGAAACGGCCATGACCGACCAGCTCAGCGAACAGGATAAAAACGATTGGCTCAAAAATATCCCGCTGCGTCGCGCCGGCACTGCTGAAGACGTGGCCGGCATATGCATTTTCCTCGCATCCGACCTGGCAGCTTACGTTACCGGACAGGTAATAAGTGTCGACGGCGGCATGCACATGTAATCATTTTTAAATCTTTTTTTTAAGGAGGTAAGCCTTGCGTGTGGTAACCGAATATTCCGGTTGGTTTTTTATTTTGTGCGTCGTCCTCGCACTGGCGTATGCTGGTATTTTATACTATCGAAATCCACGTGAGGAATTTTCGACAGTGCTTACACGATGGCTCGCTGCATTCCGGTTTCTGGCCATCGTCCTGCTTGCCTTTTTGCTCCTCTCGCCTTTGCTCAAAACCGTTTTTCGCACCAGCGAGAAGCCCGTTATCATTTTTGCTCAGGACAATACCGCATCGCTGACCATTGGCACCGATACCACCTTTTATCGACAACAGTACCCGAAGATGGCTGCTTCACTTATCGACGATCTTAAGGGTGAATATGAAGTAAAAACTTTCGCTTTCGCTGATAAAGTAACCGAGGAAGCTGCTTACGATTATGGCGGCATGCAAACCGACCTGTCGGCGCTCATCGATGATTTGCTGGTGCGTTTTGCCAATCGCAATGTTGGGGCGCTCATCCTGGCCACCGACGGAATTTACAACCACGGCATCAACCCGTTGTACAACACGTCGCGCATCAAATTCCCTGTTTATACCGTGGCGCTTGGCGATACTTCGGTACACCGCGATCTTTTGGTAAACAAAGTAAACTTCAACAGAATAGCTTTCAAAGGCAACACTTTCCCCATCGAGGTGCTTGCCGAGGCACACATGCTGGCCGGAACCAGGAGCACCCTTACGGTAACCCGGGCGGGCGTCACCTTGTTTTCGAAAGCCATAGAGATAACCTCCGACGATTTTTTTGAGACAATCAAATTGCAGCTTGAAGCTAATGAAGCGGGTTTGCAGCGTTACAGCATTCGTTTGGCACCGGTCAAAGATGAGATTACCACCCTCAACAACAGCCAGGATATTTTTATAGATGTGCTCGACGCCCGCCAGAAGATTTTGATACTGGTCGCTGCTCCCCATCCCGACATTGCTGCTTTGCGTTCGGCCATCGAAAGTAATTACAACTACGAAGTGGATGTGAAGATGGCTGCCGAATTTGATGGCGTGGTGCAGGGGTACAATCTTGTGGTGATGCATCAATTGCCTTCCGCAACGCTGCCGGTAGAAAATGTGATAAAAAATGCCGCTAATTCCAAACTTCCGTTGTTGTATGTGCTGGGAGTGTCGACGGACATCAACCGGTTGAACGGCCTTGACGCCGGCTTGCGCATCACCGCCAATCAGGTAAATTTTAACGAGGCGGTGCCGGTGCTAAATCCCGATTTTGTGTTGTTCAATCTGAGCGACGATACGCGGAAAGCCATTGCCGACTGGCCGCCGCTGGTTGCGCCTTTCGGCGACTATCGGTTGCTGACATCTGCGTCGGTACTTTTCTATCAGAAAATTGGAAGCCTGACCACGGAGTTGCCGTTGGTGGTTTTTAATCAAAACCTTGAAACAAAAACGGGTATTATTGCGGGCGAAGGCCTTTGGAAATGGAGGCTGCACAATTATTTAAAAAACAGCAACCATCAGGCGTATGATGAAGTGGTGACGCGGATGATCCAGTATCTGGCCGTGAAGGTGAACAAGAGCTTTTTTGATGTGGCCGGTGCTAATAATTTTGTGGAAAACGAGCCGGTGATACTCACCGCCGAGGTATACAACCAAAGCTACGAGCCCATCAACGAGCCGGAGGTTGAAATCACTATCAGCAACAGCGATGGCGACACTTATCCTTTTGTTTTTGGTAAAACTGCCCGCGCCTACCAGCTCAATGCCGGCGCCCTTCCGGTGGATAATTACACCTGGGAAGCCAAAGTGCATGTGGGCGACAAAGTTTTTACCGACCGCGGTGCCTTCAGCATTTCGCCGCTCAACATCGAAACCATCAACACACGCGCCGATCACAACCTGCTGTTTCAGTTGGCCGAAAAAACCAACGGCCGGATGATTTATCCTGACTCCCTGCCGCAGCTTGCCGACGAGTTGCGCAAGCGCGCTGATATTACCACCATCACCTACAGCACCCGCCAGTACACAGAGCTGGTAAATCTGCCCTGGATTTTGATTTTGATCATCACGCTTCTTTCGGTCGAGTGGCTGCTGAGAAAAAGGAATGGGTCGTATTGATAATAGTTGGCCAGGGGAATAAAATTTTCGAAGAATCAAATCACAAATATATTCCAAGTTCCAAATGTCAAATACGTGCTCCTGTTTTGGGTTTTTAATTTTTTGAAATTGGATATTACTTTTATTTTAAAACTGTGCCTTTAGGCACAAAATACGGGTAGAACAATGATGATGCGACAATGCCGTCCCGTACGGGACGGAATATCAGGACGAGTCCTTATGTCTACCCACATAACATTCCTACGGGATTTTAAGAAGTATTTGAGCGTAAATAAACTACCCACTTTAATGACCATTCTTTGTTTGGATTTTGCTCTCTGTAATTTGGGAATTTTAATCAAATCCTGATTCTTAAAAAAAAAGACACAAAATAAATGATTACACCCACACTTGTTTTCACCATCATCCTGGTCATCGTCATTGCCGATTTCGCCTTTGAACGCTTGCTCGATTACCTCAACACTACCCGTTGGAGCGATGTGCTTCCTGATGAACTATGCGGCATTTATGATGAAAACGCCTATCAAAAGTCGCAGCAGTATCAGCGTGTCAATCATCGGTTTGGAATGATTACTTCCACGGTGAGCTTCGCGGCGCTGCTGGCCATGCTTTGGTGGGGCGGCTTTGCCTGGCTCGACACCTGGCTGCGGCACTTTACCGAAAACCCGATTTGGCTGGCGCTCCTGTTTTTCGGTGTGCTTTCCCTTGCATCCTCCATCATCTCGCTGCCTTTCAGTATTTACGACACCTTTGTGATCGAAGCCCGATTTGGTTTTAATAAAACCACACCACGTACTTTTGTCCTCGATTTGCTCAAAGGAGCATTGTTGGGAGCCGTGGTAGGCGGTGGACTTTTGGCGCTTATTATCTGGATTTATCTGATGAGCGGCTCCTGGTTTTGGCTGATTGCGTGGGGTGTGGTGGTAGTTTTCAGCATTTTTATGACGCTGTTTTATTCCAATCTCATCGTTCCTTTATTTAATAAACAAACTCCTCTTGCAGAAGGTGAGCTGCGCGATGCCATCGAGAAGTTTGCAGCACGCACAGGGTTTCATCTAAAAAACATTTATGTTATCGATGGTTCGCGCCGCAGCACCAAAGCCAACGCTTATTTTACCGGGCTTGGCGCAAAAAAGCGCATCGTGCTCTACGACTCGCTTATCGAAAAACATACTACCGACGAGCTGGTGGCGGTACTTGCGCACGAGATCGGTCATTACAAAAAGAAACATACCCTGCTTGGTCTGCTGCTGGGCATTGTGCAAACGGGCATCACCTTTTTTCTTTTGTCGTTGTTTCTCGGTGAACCCTTTCTCACTCAGGCGTTGGGTGTCGAAACCCACAGCTTCCACATTGCTGTGCTTGCTTTTGGGCTTATTTATGCGCCTGTTTCGCTGTTGACGGGTATTGTGATGAACATCATCTCTCGCCGAAACGAATACGCTGCCGACCGTTTTGCAGCGGTTCATTTTTCGGCAGCACCACTCATGACGGCGCTTAAGCACCTTTCCGCCGATAATCTGAGCAACCTGCGCCCACATCCTGCTGTGGTGTTTGTGCATTATTCACACCCGCCCCTGCTGCAGCGGTTGGCGGCGCTGAAATCAGTTAATTGTTAATCGTTAATTGTTTGCCTGGATCACCATCCATTACAACAAATTACTATCAATTACGCCGAGCCTGAAGGCCGGAGTTAGTGATTCTTCGTAACTATTTTGGTGGTAGAATCTAATTCAACATGATAAAGACCCCATCCCCGCACCACCCCGTGAGTGATGTCATTCGCTAACCCTGCCCTTCAGGGCGGGGTTCATAAAACCCTGAAAGATTTCGCGCGGGTTTTAGCCCGTAACCTTTTCTAATCCACATTTGCTCATAAACTCATTTTATGGGCTTATTTAGGGTTAAAGCCCCAAGAAATTACGAATTCTTTAATCCCCGGCCTAAAGACCGGGGTTAGTGATTCTTTTCTGAAAAATCATTAAAAATCAGCCTTTTCCTTGTCGAATTATGTCATCGGTAGAGAAAAGTGTTACTTTTGATTCACTACAAAAAGTCTAAAGATTATGAAAGACCCGATTATTATCATTGGCATGCCCCGTTCCGGAGCTTCATTTGTTTCCGAATTGCTGCATCTCTCCGGCATCTTTATGGGTGCCGACCGCAAGCACAACGGCGAGTCGCAACTCTTTACCGACATCAACCACTGGATATTTGCCCAGGCGGGTGCCAACTGGGACAACCCGTATAACATGCAGTTTATTAATGAGGATTTTAAAACCAAAGCGGCCAAAAATCTGAAGCGCCAGCTCAAAGGCAAAAGTCTGCGGCAGTATCTGGGCGACGAGCGGCATGGCTATCGCAATTACGAGCGCATCAATTTCGACTGGGGCTGGAAAGACCCGCGTAGCACCTTCACCCTCGAAATGTGGAGGATGCTTTTTGAAGATGCGCGAATCATTAACGTGTACCGCAATCCGGTAGATTCAGCCGAGAGTCTGCGGCGATACTGCATGGAGTATCAGCAGGTGCATTTGAAGTCTTTCCTGGGAGGTTTCAAACGAGGTCGCCTGGCCCGCAAGCTAACCCATCAGCGCCTCTACGACTTCTCCTTGCGAGCCCTTCACATCGAAGAAGGTTATAAACTATGGCAACAGTACATCACCGAAGCCAACCGCATACAGCAAGCTACCGGTTTCAAAGTATGGAACGTGCGGTTTGAAAATCTCATGCAGAATCCACAGGCCGAAATCGAAAACCTATTTGCTTTTCTCGGCTTCAAAGTTCCCGACGGCATTTACAAAGAAATGGAACCCCGGATTTCTGAAAAGAAAGTGTATGCTTTCCTCAACGACAAACACCTCTGCGAATATTACCAAACCATTCGCAACCAGTCATTGGTAACGGAGATGAATTACCACGATATCGGCTAAGTTTATTAAAGAGCAAAACATTTCGCTTAAAGCAAAAATATTTTCAAAAAAAGTTTGTTGGGAAAGAAAAGACTATATCTTTGCAGCCGTTTTGAAAACGAAGTTCTCGATAAAAATCATGGTCCGGTAGTTCAGTTGGTTAGAATGCCTGCCTGTCACGCAGGAGGTCGCGAGTTCGAGTCTCGTCCGGACCGCTCACAGAAACAGGGAGTTAGAGTAAAATCTAACTCCCTGTTTTGTTTTTTGGGGGTTGTTTGGTGAGAGGATGGAAAGAACCGTTGTCGGGTTGTCAAGTTGTAAGCCATCACTTTTTTTGATTCTTCAATCGTCACTCGTCAATTCTTTGTCTTTGCTTACGATAAGTCGGATTTTTTCGACATCACTCACGGCATGCTGATATTCGGGAATTTGCGGCAGAGCGCCCATACGGACATCTTCGTTGCGGTAGCTCATCTGGCTGTTTACAAGCGATTGCGCCGACATGTGAAATGTGGTAGCGGCGGTTCTTTTTTTGAGCCATTGCAGGTTGTCGGCATTTACTCCCGAACCCGGCATAATTTGTATTCGCCCGGCAGCCTGCTCCACAAGCTGTGCGATAAGCTCCACGCCGTCGCTGGCTTTGTTTTTTTGGCCGGAGGTAAGCAGGCAGTCGGCTTTTAATTGTATCAGTTGTTCGAGCGCCTCGCCGGCATCGCGGCACACATCAAAAGCGCGGTGGAATGTTACGTGCATCGGTCGCGCCAAATCAATCAGCTCAGCGATGCGCTCTGTATCAATGGTGCCATCGGCATTCAAAATCCCGATCACCACGCCATCTGCACCAACATCTTTACAAAACTGGATTTCGTCTTTCATGATTTCCATCTCATGCGCGTTGTAGAGGAAATCGCCACCACGCGGACGTATCAGCACATGCAGGCCGATGCTGAGATATTTTCGCGCAAGGCGTATTGTACCTGCCGAGGGAGTGGTTCCACCGTCATAAAGATTGTCGCAAAGTTCCACCCGCGCGGCTCCGCCCATTTGCGCATTTAGCGCCGATTGTAATCCATTCGCACATATTTCGATCATAGTTTTTAGTTTTAATTTTTCTTCATTTACAAAATTATCCTGTTTCTTTCTTTTATTTGGGCTAAAGCCCAATGGAATTTCCCAGTCTATTGTCCCCGACCTAAAGGCTGGGGTTATTGATCAGCATGGTACAAAATGTCTTGTCAGAGCCAATTCCAAAACGTTGAATAGTTTGTTTTTTTGATTTTGATCTATTTGAGATTTTTTTGATTTTTGATTTATTGTTGTTTGGGATTTCTAAAGAGGATTTCAATGTTAACCTGAAAGCCGCCCTCATTTGTGTTTTGGCAAAACTAAAAAACTTACTTTTACTTTTTCAAAATAAAAAAATATGATAACACCTGCTGCGCTCAAACCCAACGATCTGATAGGCATTGTATCCCCCGGAAAACATATGGATGCTGCGTTGATCGACCGTGCTGCCAAGCTAATCAACCAGCTCGGTTATCGTGTTAAAATTGGAGAATATGCCACTGGGCGTCATCATTATTTTTCGGGAACGGATGCGGAGCGTACCCGCGATTTCCAAACGATGCTGGGCGACGCTGAGGTGAAGCTGATTTTGTGTTCGCGTGGGGGCTATGGATCGGCATGCATCATCGACCGGCTCGATTTTACACGGTTTTTGCAACAGCCTAAATGGATAGCAGGCTACAGCGACATCACTGTTTTTCATTCGCACCTGTTGCGAATGTTTGGTGTAGAAAGCCTGCACGCCATCATGCCCCTCGATTTTGGCGACGATCTGAAACCAGATGAGCCTTTGCGTAAGATGCTGGAAGCCGCCGGTGGCCGACAGCAGCATTATCGAATTGAAGCTCATCCAAATAACCGTAGCGGAATTGCACGCGCAACACTCACCGGTGGCAACCTTTCGGTGCTTTGTAGCCTTCTGTGCACAGCTTCGGAGGTGGACACCGCCGGAAAAATTCTGTTTATCGAAGAAGTGGCCGAAAATGGTTACCACATCCACCGGCTGATGAACACGCTGCTGCGCGCAAAAAAACTCGACCGGCTGGCTGGCCTGGTTGTAGGCGGACTTATACCCGTGGCCGACGATGACTTTGGGATGAGCGCAGCAGAAATTATCGCCCAAGCGGTAGCTCCATATAATTATCCGGTGGCTTTTGGCTTTCCGGCAGGGCATTTTCATAATAACTACCCGCTTATCATGGGGCGCACGTATCAGTTGGAAGTGGGTGAAACCTCTACATTACACAGTTTGGAGAATCATGCAATGTTTCATTAAAATAAAAATCTGAAATCATGGCACAACACAACGAAACAGGAGAGCAGGGTGAGGAGCTTGCCGCCCAATATCTGGCCAATGCCGGCTACAAAATCCTGGAAAGAAACTGGCATTTTGGCAAAAATGAAATCGACCTCATTGCGCAGGACGGCGAGTTTATCGTCTTTGCCGAGGTAAAAACCCGTCGCACGGCCAGTTTTGGCGAGCCGGAGGTTTTTGTGACACGCGCCAAGCAACGCGCCATCATCAAAGCTGCCAATGGTTATTTTATGATAAAAAATGCGCAGCTCGAAGCTCGCTTCGACATCATCAGCGTGCTGTATCACGGCACCAACTTCACGGTGAAACAAATTAAAAATGCGTTCTATCCTACTTTGTGAAGAACTCCTTTCATCCTGAAGGCAGATCGTAATATTATCTTTTGAAAAACACGATAATGTGTATTGTTATTCCGCATTTGATATCTTTATAAAAACCAATCCTATCTCGCAATTCACACCCAAAAATTCCATCACCAAGCAGCGCACATCAATATTTGATTAATTTTGGACGAGCATTTACACTGTCAAAATTTGAAGAACAACAACGAAAATACTGACCAGACCAAGCCGTCATCTCCGGAGAAAAAGCCTCGCGCAAGCCGTCGCAAAAAGCTTAAAAGAGTTTTGCTTTACACGCTTGCCGGCCTGGTGTTTTTGTTTCTTGTCATCATCCCGCTGCTGCTGAACATCTATGCCGACCGCATCATTGGCGAAACGGCACGGCAGGTGGTTCAGTCGAAAACGCATGGGCAATATGCGCTTAGCTATTCCGAAATAAATTTCCATGCCCTCCGACGCGAAATCATAATAGAAGATCTTTTGCTGGTTCCTGACACCGCTTATCGCGGAGAAGCTGGTTCTGCCGATACCACCATTACGCACCTGCACGTGCCGTACCTGCATATCAAAGGTGTCGGGGTGCTGCAGGCGCTCTGGAACAGGGAGCTGGTGGTAGAAGATGTCATGATCACCGCACCCTCCTTTGAGCTTGTTACCAACAGCAGCGATTTTGCAGAGTCTGACGATTCTGAATCCTCAGCCCCCCGCAGCAATCCTATCCGGCATTTGTATCGTCTGGTAGAGGATTACCTGGATCTGTTGCGTGTGGAAAAATTTAACCTCGAAAATGCTTCCTTCAAAATACTCCATACACGCGGCGAAACCCGCGACACGATTGATGTTGAAAATGTTTCCATCCAGATTCATAATTTTATATTAGATGATCAGGCTCATGCCAATAAGGAGCGATTGTTTTTTTCTGACAGCATCACGCTCAGGCTCGAAGATGGGATGTTTAGCTACCGCACCAATTTGCACCAAATCGAGTTTCAGGAGCTAGAAATATCTTCGGTGACGGGCGATGTGTCGATCGAAGAGCTTCATATCCGGCGCGATACCACTACGGTGGGGGCGGATGGGCAAAGTTGGATGGATTTGAATATTCCGCGCGTTACTCTCAAAGGATTTCATTTCAATGTAGTGCCGGGTGAGGCGCTGTTTCTGAATGAGATCGTGATACGCCAGCCCGACATCATTTTTTATCCGGCTCCCGGTCAGGTTGGTAAGAGCATCAACCGCGACACCCTGACCGAAAATCTTTATCAGCAAATCACGACTTACTTCAAACCGTTGGAGGTGATGCGCGTCCATATCGACAAGGGGCGTTTGCGTCTGCCATCGCATTTGGCAGGAAGCCGCGCGCCTATCCTGGTGCCGCAGTTCAGCCTTACGTTGCATCATCTGCTGATGGATTCGGCAAGCTACGCAGAACGGAGTCATTTTTTCTTTATCGACGACCTGGAACTCACCACTTCTGATCAAAGCCTTACGCTGGCCGAATCGAATCTGAAAATAAGTTTTGCAAATTTCACTTTCGACACCCGCACCAATCTTCTCACCATCGATTCGCTATTTGCATCACATCCCAAAGAGTATGGCACGGGCGCTTTCGATCTGCAGTTGCCTCATCTTGCAATAGAAAGCCACGACCTGAAATCCGATTTTATCCATCGTTGGCTCAGCCTCAAAGAAATCCTGCTTCAGCAGCCCGGGCTGAAGATGTTGGCTGGTTCGGCAAAGGCCGCTGCTACCGACATCAACATCTACCATCTCTTCCCGGTAATAAAACCCTATTTCAACTTTATCGAAGCCGATGTTTTAAAAATTACTGATGCAGACATTGAGCACATCGATTGGACCGGAAAGGTGGAGAAAATTTCTGCTGCGCCGGCTCAACTTACCATGACGGGTTTTAGGTTGGATGAAAAGGCACACCTCCGGCCGCAGATATTTTATTCGGAGTGCATTCGTGTAGAGCTTGAACAACTTTTGATAACTCTGCCCGGCATTAACCAAAGGCTGCGCGTCCAAAATGCGAGCCTCGACACGCGGAACAAAATAGCGCAAATGACCGGAATCGTTTTCGACACCCTGCACCAAATACCACCTCTACCTGTTTCGCCATTGATGATTTTGCTGTCGGGTCGCGACATGAGTCTAATGGGTACCGACTTCCTATCACTTTATCGCGGCGATGGCCTCTATGCTGATTCGCTGATGATCGTGGAGCCTGCATTGGAAATCCTCGGAGAACCTATGGGCACTCCCACGGCCGACACCACCAAAATGGCCTACATCGATTTTTTGATTCATAAAATCCAGATCACAAAAGGAGAGTTTGGATACAAAAGAAATACAGCTTCCGCCAATACAGTTACCGCCAAATCCTTCGATCTTTACATCGATGACTTCCGTCCCGGAAATAACGACACTTTGCAACCCTTCGACGCTGCTGCCGTTGTAGCTGACGTGAGAAATCTTACCGTGGTGCTTCCTGACAGTCTGCATTTGTTTAGGCTTGGCACCTTGCACCTCTCTTCGATGGATTCATTGCTGACAACAACTGACATTTCATTGCAGCCCAAAACGCTCATGGATATCCGTTACAACGATATATTTCAGATTGATGTGAGCGATGCCGAAATTGACGGACTGGAGCTAATGAAACTTTACCACCGGCAGGAGTTGGCGGCCTTGTCGGCCACTATCAACAATCCCAACATCCGTTTGATTACTCCCGAGAAACATCAGCAGCAGCTAAAAACCTTCAAAGACTTTAGGCCGGAGATTATAAAAAAGCAAATACTATCGGTTTTTAGTTCGGTGAATCTTGGGAGCATCAATATTTTGCATGCCGCCATGGAGATATTTGGCGGCACGCTTATGAATAGCCGCGACATCAAGATTAGCGATGCCCGCGTGGCTATCAGAGATTTTATTATTACACCAAAAACAGGGCTGAGGAGTGACAACCTTTTTTATGCTGCCGATGTAATGCTGGCAGTAGATGGCGATTTCAGGATTTATACCGACAAAAATAAACGCCTGATCGGAAGCAAGTTGTTGATTTCTACCGCTGATCAGTCACTGGACATTGGCAGCTTTATTTATTCGATCTACAACGATGCCGACCTCAACTTTGGCAGTTTACAGGTTTCGGGGCTTAGCTATTACGACCTGATGGTAAAGAAAACTTTTCAGGCCAGGGATATCCGCATCGAAAACCCCGATTTATACCTCGATTTGCCTGCGCCCGGCGATACCTCCATGAAACTGCATCGCGATTCGCTGCAGCTTTACAAGCACATCCGCGATCATCTCTACAGTGCAGCTGTCGACAACATCCAGGTAAATGATGCGCGACTTAAAATCAGAAACCCACAGCAGGATAACCGCGCTACCTTCGATTTTAAAAAAATCAATCTGGACTTTACTCAATTATCAATAGATTCGGAAACGCGTGCTTTCGACAACAAGTTTCTCTATTTCGACGACATGAAAATTACCTTGCGGGATTTTCAGGAATTAACGTCCGACAGCCTGTACAATTATGGTGCGGCAGTGGTGAGCTACTCCACGCGGCATCAGCAACTTATGGTCGATTCAGGTTATTTGCAGCCCACCCTGCCCGACACGCTTTTTGCGGCCAAAGTGGGCGTGCAAGCCGACCGGTTGCAAATGGTTTTTGATAAGTTGGAACTGACGGATTTCGACATCACGCAATTTATCTTCGACAACACGCTCCGTATTGGCAAAGCAGAGCTCACCGAATTGGTTGGAGATGACTACCGTAGCAAGTCCTACCCGTTGCCTGAAAATCATTTTCCAAAATTGCCTGTCACCGCGCTGCAAGATTTGGAAATAAAGCTATTAATAGATAATTTTATCGTTAACAACTCCTGCTTTACCTACCGCGAATATATGCCTCCGGCACGTCAGCCGGGAGTTATTTTTTTGAACGACATCAACGTGCTAGCCCAAAACATTAGCAACATGCCCGAAGTAATTGCACACGATTCGGTTATGAGCGTTTATGCTGCTGTACTGTTGATGAACGAAGGCAAAGTAGCACTCAATCTCGAATTCAATCTTAGCGCTGAGAACGATCTTTGGAGTGCAACCGGTGAGATTGGCAGTTTCGACCTGACGAAACTCAACCCATTGCTCGAACACATCGCTTTTGTAAAAGTAAAAAAGGGCTTTAATGAATTGGTGAAATTCCATTTCACTGCCGACGATGAGTTGGCGAAAGGTGATATTAAGTTTAGATACAACAAGTTGCAGATACGTCTTATCAGCAAAGAAACTTTTACTGACGACAGCTTTGAAGAATCACTGATTTCGTTTATCGCCAACACGTTTGTGGTTCGCCGCGGCAACCCGCAAAAACTTTTTAGCTTCCGCGATGGCGAGATGTATTTCCGCAGAGACGTCAATCGTTCATTTTTTAATTATCTCGTAAAGACCACCCTTAGTGGCGTCATGAATACCATACGCGGAGGCAGTGAAGAGCGCAAAGAGAAAAAGCAAAAAGAGCGGCTCGAAAAACAGTTGATCCGGGAAGGGAAACTCGACAAGAAAGCGCTTAAGGAATTGCAGACACGCGATTAGGACTGTCAATTAATTCTCCAACCCCGAAAATAAATCAAGCGGTTCTTCGGCGTTACGGGCGATAAGATCTTTGGAATTGTTGCGCGGTGAGTTGAGTAGCATGGAAACGGGATATGTCTCCATTGCGCCGGCATCGAAAGGTTGAAGCAATGAAAGAAGCTCCTTATTTTCTAAATCAGAAAGCCACAACTGTTCGGTTTCCCGTGTCAAAATTACAGGCATACGATTGTGCAATTCAGCCACCAGCTCATTGGCGCGGGTAGTAATGATCGAAAAAGAATTCAGCAGTTCGCCCTTCGGGTCCTCCCATTGCTCCCAGATTCCGGCCATCGAAAAAAGTAGTTGGCCTTTGATGCTAATGCGATATGGGATTTTCATCTTTCCGCCTGCTGCATGTTTCCATTCATAGAAAGCATCGGCAGGAACCAGGCACCGCCGGTTTTTGAAAGCATTTTTAAAGGAGGGTTTTGTATCGAGCGACTCTGCCCGCGCATTGATGAGCTTGTTGCCGATTGCGGCATCATTGGCCCAAAACGGCACCAGACCCCACCTGAGCCGCGACAGTTGCCGCGGCTCTTCGTTGGTGATTACCGGCAGCAGTTGCGTGGGCGCCGCATTATAATTGGCCTTTACTTCAGCCGGATTGGCCACAATATCATAATGCTCATTAACAGTCGCAAGGTCGGGCGCAAACGAATATCTTCCACACATGTGTTAATATTTGTAATTGATGGAAATAATGAACAAGGATAAGGAGCGTTTGTTAAAGCCCCGCTTTCTGAGTACTTTTGCACCCGTTTATTTACAGAGGTTTTAGAGGGTTTTACCAGTTGGGTTTTCATTTATCAACACCTGAAAACCCACAACATTACTACGAAATAATAATTCACACATCATAAATTCAAGACGTTTACGAATGAATAATTTAGTTGTCGATCAAAGTTTAAAATACAAAGTCAAAGACATTACACTGGCCGATTGGGGCCGGAAAGAGATAGAAATTGCAGAGAAAGAAATGCCCGGTCTTATGGCTATCCGGCGCAAATTCTCACAGGAGAAGCCTTTGCGTGATGTTCGCATCACCGGGTCGCTGCACATGACCATACAAACTGCTGTGCTCATCGAAACCCTCCGGGAGCTTGGCGCTGATGTGCGGTGGGCCAGTTGCAATATTTTCTCTACACAGGATCATGCTGCCGCAGCTATTGCAGCCACTGGCGTCCCGGTGTTTGCCTGGAAAGGTGAAACGCTGGACGAATATTGGTGGTGTACCAGCCAGGCGCTTTCATTCCCCGGCGGCCACGGCCCACAGCTAATCGTGGACGATGGTGGCGATGCCACTTTGCTCATCCACAAAGGAAAAGCTATAGAAGACAATCCCGAGCTGCTCAAAAAGCCAGGCACCAACAACGAGGAGCGTGCAATAATGAGTTTGCTGCAGCGCATTTACGTCGAAGATCCCAAGCGTTGGAGCCGCGCTGCTAAAGAATGGAAAGGTGTATCGGAAGAAACCACTACCGGCGTGAACCGTCTGTATCAGATGAAAGAACGTGGTGAGCTGTTAGTTCCGGCTGTAAACGTAAACGACTCGGTGACGAAATCAAAATTCGACAACCTTTACGGCTGCCGCGAGTCACTGGCCGATGGCATAAAGCGCGCTACGGACGTGATGATTGCCGGAAAAGTAGTAGTAGTGCTGGGCTATGGCGACGTGGGCAAAGGTTCCGCCAAATCGATGCGCGCCTACGGTGCACGCGTGCTCATTACCGAGATTGACCCCATCTGCGCTCTGCAGGCTGCCATGGAAGGTTTTGAAGTTACCACCATCGACGAAGCGCTCAAGGAAGGACAGATTTTCGTGACTGCCAGCGGAAACAAAGACGTCCTTACTTTGGAGCATCTCAAAAACATGAAAGATGAAGCCATCGTTTGTAACATCGGCCATTTCGATAACGAGATACAGGTTGAGAAGCTCGAAAATGATCCCACCATTACCAAGGAAACCATCAAGCCACAGGTAGATCGTTTCCGCATGGAAAACGGCAACTCTATTTATCTGCTTGCCGAAGGTCGTCTGGTAAATCTGGGCTGTGCCACCGGCCATCCCTCGTTTGTGATGAGCAACTCGTTTACCAACCAAACGCTGGCACAAATCGATTTGTGGAAAAATAGAGATGAATATGAAATCGGTGTTTATCGTTTGCCCAAGTACCTCGACGAAGAGGTGGCGCGTTTGCACCTGCAACAGCTTGGCGTAAAACTGACCAAACTCACCAAAGATCAAGCTGAATATCTGGGTGTGCCGATAGAAGGCCCTTACAAGCCCGATCATTACAGATATTAATAGTTCAACCAGCTTTTGCTTGAAGCTATATTATTTTGATATTAAAACAGAAAACCCTGCCTTGTGGTGGGGTTTTTTTTGGTTTAGTTAGGTGATGTGAAAAGTTTCCAATTTAGGATAATATCTTATCTAAACACGAAAAAAACGAAGCGAACTGTAACCCTTGAATAACATAGACTGCACTTTATTCATTTTTGGCATCTTTGTCTTGCTTCCAAATTCCCAATTTGTTCTCACGTGCAAAAGTCTCTGCTTTTTTAATTTGTTCAATAAAATTGTCATAACCCTTATTATCCATTAACACAGCTACATCAGGTTTTTCATCAATTTTCCCATAAAACTCTTTTTCGCTATTATCCCTTTCATCCCAGGTTTTTGGCCTCTCCATCGTTCCTCCGGGGAAACAGCCATTTTTAATAAGAAAATTATTTAAAGTATCAGCACCTTGAATAACTAAACAAAAAATCATTTTTGAATTTGGGTCATTTATTTCAGTTGGGCCAAATGACGAGACAGGAATAACAATCGCTTTCTTATGTGAATTAATCCACTCAAATATTAAGCTATCAGAATTGTCGGAACTTGGTGCTCTAAAAAACCCCGAACCTAATAAGCAATAGGTAGTTTTCTCATCAGACTGAGTCGTGCCAAAAATGGATTGAAATTCAAAATCTGATATTTTTAATTGTTCTTGAATGTTGCCTTGTCGAACGCAGCTAATTAGAATGGAAACTGAAATCAAAAACGTGAAAAAATCCTTCATTATCGCAGTTATTTAGATGATTGAATTGTTTAATGCTAAATGCTATGAAAATCATCCCGTAGGGATGTGATATGGGTAGAGATGAAGCTACAACCAGATATTCCGTCCCGTACGGGACGGGATTTTACCATCACCGCTTTTTCTACCCGTATCTTGTGCCTAAAGGCACAATTCCAAATTTCATCGAAATACCCAAAATAGTTCCCATTGTCAAAGTGTTTTTAGAATTGCCTTTAAATGAGATTTTAAAATATTTCCATTTTATTCAAATGATCACTGCGGAAAAAACTTATTTCAAACCACCGCCTTGATCAATAGTGCTACACCAATGAGAATCAGCAACACATACACCCACCGGTAAAATCTGTTGGCGTCGAAACGATGGAGGAGTTTTTCGCCCGCCACAAAGGAGATGATCACCGCCGGCAATCCTACCCAAAAATAGTTGAGCACGTCGGCTGTAATATTTCCCCACAACGCGTGTCCCGTCACGATGGCTGCTCCGGTGGCAAAGAAAAAACTTTGCAGCGTTGAGCGAAAAGCTTGTGGCGGCATTCCTTTAGCAGAAAGAAACATGATCACCGGCGGACCGCTGGTGTTGTATGCGCCGCCCAGCACTCCACTCACAAAACCGATCGCGGCCGTCACTAGTGCAGGTGGGCCTATTTGTGTGGTAGTTTTTACAAGCCGTGCCGCCGAAAAGATGATAATAAATGCTGCCAGCACCGCATTCACAATGCGTTCGTCAATCAGGGTGAGATAATACAACCCTACCGGAATGCCAGCCAGTGCAGGCAATATCAGGCGCAGGGAAAAATCCCAACGTACGGTTTTCAGATTTTTGATCAGGATCATGGCTGCCATCACCAGCGCAAGCATGGCCATCAGGGGCGCCGCTTGATGCACGCCGATGAGAAGCACCAACAATGGCATGCCTGCCAGCGCATCGCCAAAGCCAAAAACGGCGCGAATAAGAAAAACCAATAATACAATACCGGCAACGAGCGCGAGAGTCATCTTGGGAAATGGGAGTGGGTTTTAATATTTAAACAACTGAGACTTGAAATTTCAAAGATCAATAAAACATCCGCCAGTAGTCGGAGTAAACAAGCCAAATAAATATCAAAAATCAATAATTCAATTACTCAAAAGGCCATGAAGTTTTTGCCGATAATCTAACAGCTTGATAGAACGATTATATTCGAAGGAACTAGGGCTATTAATCCTCCGGAGAGGCCACAGCAGACTCTTTTACACGATGGATCATTTGATCGAGTGTGCAGGAAACTTGTTCGCCGGAATGCATATTTTTTAGCGTAAGCTGGTTCTTTTCCATCTCTTCTTTACCCAGCAGCACCACCCAGGCTATTTCTTTTTTGTCGGCCCAGGTCATCTGCTTTTTCATTTTGTCAGCTTCCGGATAAAGCTCCGCGCTGATGCCCGCCTTACGAACCTTTTGCAACAGCGTGAGGCAATGTTTTTCTTCTGCTTTGCCAAAGTTGGCAAAAAGCACCTGTGTGGATTTGTGGCTGGATTCGCCAAAGAGTTTGCTCTCGAGCATGACGTCGTAAATGCGGTCGGCGCCAAAAGAGATGCCCACACCCGAAGTTCCAGGCATGCCAAAAATGCCCGTGAGATCGTCGTAACGGCCGCCACCGCAAATGCTTCCTATCTGCACGTCGGCAGCTTTTACTTCTATGATGGCACCTGTGTAGTAATTAAGCCCACGCGCCAGGGTAAGGTCGAGCGACACCAGATGGCGCAATTCCAGATGGCTTAAGGTTTCAAAAATTTCCTGCATCTCTGCAATTCCCTCAATACCGATTGTGCTCTCTGCCAGAATCTGTTGCAGCAAACCGAATTTTTCTTCATCGTTGCCCTGCATCAGCAAAATGGGCTGCAACTTGTCGATGGCTTCCGCCGAAAGTCCTTTCTGCGCAAGCTCTTCGTTTACTTTTTCCTGACCAATTTTATCGAGTTTGTCGATAGCGATGGTAATATCGGTGAGGCTGCCTTCGGCGCCAATGGCCTGGGCAATTCCGGCTAATATCTTGCGATTGTTTAGCTTCACCTGAACTTTTATACCCAAACGTCTGAAAACCTCATCCACAAGCTGAATGAGTTCCACTTCGTTTATCAGCGAATCACTGCCGATAACGTCGGCATCGCATTGGTAAAATTCGCGGTAGCGTCCGCGCTGCGGGCGGTCGGCGCGCCATACCGGCTGTATCTGGTAACGCTTAAAAGGGAAGCTGATCTCGTTGCGATGCTGCACCACATAGCGCGCAAATGGTACGGTAAGGTCGTAGCGCAGCCCTTTGTTACTAATCTTTAGCGAAAGCTCCTGCGCATTATCCAACTGCAAATCCTCGTGTGAAGCACCCGAAAGGAAATCGCCCGAATTTAATATCCTGAAAAGGAGTTTGTCGCCCTCTTCGCCGTATTTGCCCAGCAGCACCGACAGATTTTCCATGGCGGGAGTTTCGATCGGTTGATAGCCGAAATTTTGAAACACATCGCGAATGGTGTCGAAAATAAAGTTGCGGCGAAGCATCTCTGCCGGTGTAAAATCGCGTGTACCTTTGGGTATCGAGGGTTTTTGTAATGCCATGAATAAAAAATTGTTTGTTGTAATTTTATTAAAATAATCAATTATCGTCTTTTATCAAACTCAGGAAAAGGCTTTCAATTTCCTGCCGCTTCCATACAAAATTAAATAACCCTTCTTAAATCTCTAAAGCTCTCCGATCTGGCTCGCGTTTTCGAAGAGCAGAGGCCGGTGCCGGTAAAAGGTAGCGGATTTCATGCGCTATTATTTATTAGGAACCCGACAACCCCACGGCTGCAAGCAAATTTTCGAGATATTCGGGCGCAGTTTCGTCACCTTCGGTAGGAGCCCAGGGAGCAAAGTTTTTAGAAGTGGAGGCGGTGTAAGGTCCTTCTTTCACCTCATAGGCAACCGAGCCAGGCTCCAGTGAAACGAGCGTGTGGTAGGTGCGTTTGGAAATCTCTACTCCATAATTTCCACTACGGGAATCGAGGATGATGTGATCGGTGATGTTCCCACTATCGTCGAACGTAAAAACTACAAACCGTCCACGCAGCGCCAGGAAGATTTCGAATTTATCCGGATTTTCGTGTTTATGCGGTTGCACGTAGGTGCCCGGCTCCATGGCATTGAGCATCCGATGCAACGGGTCTTCATGGTTTGGATGAAAATTGTAGTTCATACGTCGGCGCGGCGATTGTTGCGCCTCCCGCGTAAATTCATCAATAAATTCATCCGTTATTTTTATCATACCCATCCTGCTTACTGATCTTTAAATTAAAAATGCAAAATTATCAATAAAGCTCCAAAAATTCATAGGCGTTGCCGGTGGTGTTCAGATATTTTATAAAATCTTCAAAGGCGATCACCACCGATGCTGTATTGATATTGGGATGGAAACTAATTTTTAAAGCCTTTTTTAATTGGATATCCAAAAACAGCTTTACGTGGTTTTGCTCATCGTTGATAAGACCGAAAGGTGTAACTGATCCGGGCGTAAGGTGCAGCCATTTGAGGAGGCGCTGTGGCGAGGCGAAAGAGAGTTTCCCCTGCCCCAGCCGCTTCTCCAGTTCGTGGATGTCGAGAGTGGCATCGTGGCGCAGCACTACCAGATAATGCCGGTTTCCTTTGTGGTTGCGGAAGAAGATGTTTTTGCAATGCGTGGCCTCAATATCTTTCCAATACAGCATTGCCTCCTCAACCGTTGGCACTGGCGGATGGTGATAAATCTCATACGGAATATTTAGCGTCTTAAGATAGTCGAGTACTTTTTGCTCTTGATCTTGTACCATAGTTTTTTCGTCAAAAATAGGACTTTTAGGGGAGAGGGCAGTCGGCAGCCTTCAGGCATCAGGTTTCAGTCGGCAGTTAATCAATCGATTTGCAACGTTAAACCGAATATCGTATTTTGAATTTTAAAACCGGGAAATTAACTTGAAAACTAAGCATCAAGCAATGCCAACTGTGACCTGCCGACTCATTAAAACGGATATCCTATCCCGAAACTCCAAACCAGATCGCGCAATTGCAGGTTGTTGACGCGCCAGCGTTTGCCGGCCGGGAAAGCCGGATTTTTGAGTGGAGCGGCACCGTCGACACGAAAAACGAAAAAGGAGAAATCAAAACGCAATCCCAGTCCTGCATCTATTGCCAGTTCACTCAAAAAACGTGTAACATCAAACTTCCCTCCCGGATAATTCTTGCTGAAATTGAGCAGCCAAACGTTGCCTATGTCGGTAAAAATGGCGCCTTTCAGCCAATTATAAATGGGGAAACGATATTCAAGATTAGCTTCCAGGATCAGGTCGCCCATCTTTTCAAAATAAATTCCAGTGGTATCGCGAAACGATCCCGGCCCCAGCGAGCGATAATTCCAGCCGCGCATGTCGTTGGAACCGCCGCCATAAAAGCCTTTCTCGAAAGGCAGCACCTTGCTGTTGCTGTAAGGAATTCCAATACCAAACAGGTTGCGATACGCCACAGTATGATCTTCCTGCAAAGCAAAATAATACCTGAAATCGAAGTCGGTGCGCACATATTGGGCAAAAGGAATATTCCAGACAGCATATTCGTCTCTTGCATTTTTTTGCTGATCAAAAACCTGTGAAGCCAAATTAAGGACATTGCCCGAGGTTTCGATGTTCCAACGCAAAAACATAAAATTCTTCACCTGGCCACGGCGCTGGTTATTAAAAATATAGGTGTACTTGGCGGCCATGATGAAATGGTCGGTGTATTGATTGGTCAAACGCGGATCGTTGAGTCGAATGAGGCGCTGGATAAAAGCAGAATCAGGAAAGATCGACACAGAATTGATTTCGATAGGAGTGAGGCTGTGCGCCGAAAAATCGCCATGGCGCCAGCTATATCCAAACGAAGCATTGGTAACATAGCGCTCGTAGTCGGGGCGGTTTTGATAATTAACCCCGGTTTTGATGGTAGTGCGTGGACGCAGCACGTGGGGCAGGACATCCTTCGACACCGGCAGCAGAAATTTCGGGAAATCCAGGGTGAGCTCAGCACCGGTTTGTATGGTGTTGAATAACAAAAGCTTTGGTTGCGAATCGGCGCCACCCGCCTGCCACTCTACACCGCCCGTAACTTTCAGGGTAAGCACTTCGCCACCGCGGAAAAGATTCAGATTTTGATACACAAAGTTGCCGGCGATGCCCAGCTTGCTGCCGGAGGTGGTGCCCTCCGCCTCGATGGAATACGACTGTACCGGTCGCCGGGTAAGCTCAATAATACTATTCAAAAATTTGCTTGTGCTGTCGGCAGGATCGACCACCTGCGGCGCCCGCCGAAAATTTATCGCGGTGTAGCCATACAACGGAAACGACGACAGTTGCCGGTAGGTATCCTTCTCGGCTTTCTGTTGATAAATCCCGCCCGGCTCCAACATTATTTTGCTGCGCAACGTCGTAGGACGAATCCGGAGCTTGTCGCGATAATAAAAGATGTATCTCCCTACCGCCGAATCCTTGGAAGGAAGCACCAGTTTTTTCATGTTGGCGGTGTCGGTATAAAGCGGATCAAAATCAGGCAACACAGCAATGGTGTTGATAAAATATTTCTGATGGCTACGCCGGCTGGCGATGGCTGCCAGGGTATCGTCGCTGTTTTGATAACGGCCGATGTTAGGATAAACCTTTAAAGATTTATTTGCGAAAGCGCTGTCGATCTCGTAATACATAAACTCCGGGCCGAAAAAATAATATCCCGAATTGCGCAGCAGGGTAGTCACACGATAGCGCTCATCATCAAAAGTGGAAGTGTTGTAAATATTGCCGCGTTGGATCAGGGAATTGCGGATGTCGTTCATCACAATATCCCGCAAAGTCGTATCGCTGATTTTGTATTCGATGTCGTTGACGCGGTAAGGCATTGCCAGATCGATGTTGTAGTCGATGATGGCTTTTTTCTTTTTATAACGAATGCCTGAACGCACTTCAGAATGGAAAAACCCATTGTTGTTGAGAAAGAGCTTTAGCTGATCTTTGCTACGATCGATCGTAAAAGGATCGAGGATCACCGGAGGATTGCCCAGCTTTTTGTTGAGCCATTTTTTGAATTTTGTTTCGCGTCCTTTTGCGGTAACGCTGTTTACCCACAACTTAACCCGGAAAACCCCCAAAAATTTCGGATGGGGCTTTTGTACCAGCAGGCTGTACATCTCGTCGGTACTGAAGGGAAGATTTTTGACGCCGGTTTGCGACTTATCGATGGTGATGTTGTTTTTGTGCAACATGTATTCATCCTCGCCCACCCGGCGTGTAACGTTACATCCGGTGGCAACGAAAACAAAAATCATTGCAACAGCAACTATGCGGCACCTAACAGTTTTCAAAAGTAGTCAGTTCTGATGATGACTGCAAAAGTAGCATCTTGTGCGTTTACTTCGAGCTTTAAGGTATGATCAGGAGAATTTTTTAATAGTTCTCAGGCGGCAGTCGTCAGCCGGCGGCGTATGGGATGCCAGCCCTTCATGGGATGGCAAACCTGATTGTTTTTGCGTCTTGCGCTTTGCTTCTCCTCCTTTTTCGCAAAAGAATCGGACAAACTTTAGGGTTGCATCCCCTGTGGGGCTGCGAACCCTTCTTCCTGAGCCCCGCGCCATGCTCTCTGCGCCATGCGCCCTGCGAATCCCCGATGCAACAAAATTTAAAATCATTCCAAATGAAATGTTCCCTAACTTTGCCGAATAATTAAATTTACGCAGAAAATGGGGAATCCTGTCATCACTCTGGCTAACGACTTTCACCACGACACATCAGCGGTGCGCCTGAGTTTTGAGAAGGATTTTGCGCTCATCGCCAAAGTAAAGAGGCTCAAAGTAGCTGCCTGGAGCCAAAGTCGCGGGTTTTGGTACATTGCCAAAAGCGATTTTAAACTGAACAGCGTTTTTGAAACTATGAAAGATGTGGCCTGGGTGAATGCTTTGGAAATTTAATTATTTTTGACAAATGAAACAAAAACAAACAATAAATGGCACCTTCAGTAAAAAGACAAAACGTTTTCATAATGTACCAAATTTGGGTCATTTAATAGACAGAAAGGGGTTATAAAAACAAGTTACAAGCAAGTGTAGAAAACCTACCGCACAAATGGCACATTTGGTTTTTTCCGACACACGAGCCTACGCTCAAAAAACCAAAAGAGCCATTTCTTTCCAACGCTCAACGGAATGTTGAAAAGTTTTAAGACATTTTTTTTAATCATTAAATGAGACTTCTTATATTTGACGAATATTGTCAAGTCAAATTAATCAAGTGATAATTCACAAATGGAAAACACTAAGTTGGTAGGCGAACTACTTCGAGAAAAAAGAGAAGAAAAAGGATTGCTTTTAAGGCACGTTTCTGCGGAATTGGATATTGACACAGCTATACTTAGCAAAATTGAAAGAAGCGAGCGAAAAGCAACTAAAGAACAGATAGTAAAACTGGCAGAGATACTTGATTTGAATAAAGAAGATTTACTTGTTCAATACTTGAGCGAAAAAATACTTTATGAAATAAAAGACGAAGAATTAGGAGAAAAAGCACTAAAAGTAGCAGAGCAGCAAATGAAATATATTAACAAAAAGAACAGCGGAAAATGATGGAACTAAAATTAGAACTATTAGAATATCAAGAAACCGCTATCAAATCTGTAATAGATGTATTTGACGGTTCTGTAAAAAATACTTTTGATAATGCTTCTGTTGACGGCATTCGCTCAAATGTTTGTTCACTTACGCCCGAACAAATTACCGAAAACATAAAAACTGTTTTAAAAGAAAATGCAATCAGTGATGAAGTTGCTAAACTTACAGACGACCAAGAATTAACCATTGAAATGGAAACAGGAACTGGTAAAACCCTTGTTTACATCAAAATGATTTACGAATTATATAAGCACTACAATTTTACTAAATTCATCATACTAGTGCCTTCGGTTGCTATTAGACAAGGTGTATTGAGCACGCTTTCGACATTTGAAAAGCAACTAGAAGACATTTACGGTTTTACCCCAAAATCATTTGAGTACAACAGTAAAAAGCTTAATAAAGTAACGCACTTTATTGAAGAGCAACACCCTCAAATAATGGTAATGACTTTGGCTTCTTTTAATTCGGAAGACAAAATTTTGAACCAAGCAAAAAGAGAAGACCTTTTTGCAAATATTCCTTTTATTGATGCCATTGGTAGAACAAATCCAATCATCATAATGGACGAGCCACAGGAAGGAATGGATACAGATAATTCGATTAAACAAATTGCCAAACTCAATCCTCTTTTTAAAATCAGATTTTCGGCAACCCATAAAGTTTCAAAAAATAAGATTTATCGCTTAACACCTTACGACAGTTACCAACAAGGATTAGTAAAGAAAATTGAAGTATTGACCGTAACTGAAAAGAATGACGAAGCGACTTTAAAACTAGAGCTTTCTGAAACTAAAAATGGTAAAAATCCTATTC